>NZ_CAXUNQ010000053.1:0-30497 GCF_964252615.1 uncultured Bradyrhizobium sp. | reverse complement strand
GCCGCGCCGCGTCAAAGACGTGGATGGCCGGGACAAGCCCGGCCATGACGACCTCCCCCGTGTCCCGGGCGCGATGCGGCATTCTTCATGCCGCTTCGCAGAACCGGGACCCCGGTTTCTTCGCGCCGCAAGCAACCGGGACCCCGGCTCTGCAGCGCACCGCTCCGCAAGGGCTGCGCGCTGCGCTGCGTCCGGGGAACGCGCCCCGTGGAGCGCGATATTGCAACACGCCGCGTCAACCGCGGGCTTGACCCGCGTGTGCATCGCACTTCGCAAAAGACTTTTGCAAAGCAGGATGGATTGCCGGCTCAAGCCCGCCTATGACGATGTGTCAATCCCTTCGCGCTAAGTGCGCGCATTCCGGAATGACCGAGTCAAGGCGCGTGTCCGACCTCGCCGTCGATGACGTCGCCGAACAACCGCCAGGCCTCGCCGTCGAACTGCATCAACTGCATCTGTTCGATCGGATAGAAATCGTCGGGTCCGGTGTTGACCTTGATACCCGGCAGCATCATGTCGGTTGAAAAATCTTTCAGGCTGGCGGCCTGTTTCATGACGTTCTCGCGGGTCAGGTTATCGCCGCATTGCTTAAGAACCTGAACCATGGCCTGGGCCTGAACGTAACCATAGACATTGTTGGCGTTCGCCTTGTCGCCGTCGGGATAATATTTATCCATGAAGGCTTCCCATAGCTTGACCCCCGGATCGTTCTTCCATGCCGGATCGGTCGGGTCCTTCAAATAGGCTGTCGAAATGATATCCTTTGCATATTGAAGACCCGCCGGTTTCAATACCGCGGCCACCGAGGTCGCGGTGTTGGCGAGGAAGAATTTCGGCTTCCAGCCGAGTTCGCCGACCTTGCGGATCGCCTGCGCCGATCCCTTTGGCGCCGCCCACGAAAAGAAAATATCGGCGCCGGAGTCATGCAGCGCCACAATCTGCGAATCGATGCTTGGATCCGACACTTCGTAGGATTTCTCGGCGATGATCATGCCGGCCTTGGCGCCAAGGCCGTCGCGCAGTCCCTTGACCTGATCCTTGCCGGCGTCGTCATTCTGCCAGAACACCGCGATCCTGCCGTTTGGAAAGTGATCGAGAATGTATTTGGCGTAGATGCGCCCCTCGCTCTGATAATTGGGCTGAAAGCCCATGGTCCAGGGAAAATTCTTCGGATCACCCCACTTCGTCGCCCCGGATGCGACGAACAGTTGCGGCACCTTCTTGACGTTCATGTATTTCTGGATGGCGCTGTTGGAAGGCGTACCAAGCGGCTGGAAGATCAGCAGGACCTCGTCGCTCTCGACAAGCTTGCGCGCTTGTTCGATCGCCTTTGGCGGGCTGTAGGCGTCGTCATAGGAAATGAAATTGATCTTGCGGCCATTGATGCCGCCGTCGGCGTTGATCTTGTTGAAATAGGCGGCTTCCGATTTTCCGATGACGCCATAGGAGGACGCCGGGCCGCTGTAAGGCATGATGTTGCCGATCTTGATCTCGGCGTCGCTTGCGCCCGGATCGTATTTCTTTTGTGCATCGGCGGCCGAGGCCGAAAATAAAATCGCGACGGCAACCGATGTCAGGCCGACAAACCGCTTCCCATGCGTGGGCATCCGCTCTCTCCCTCGATCGTTCTGGTTTGACGCGATTGTCGCAGCCCCGGGGCGTCCGATCAAGCAGCCGGATATTCTGCGGCGCGGAACAGACATTGTTGCCCGCCGCCAATTATGATTGATGCTCACCCCGCACCTGCCTGACACTCTGGGCCGAACGTGAACATGCCTGACAAGCGAACTGGTCCCAAGCATCCGCGTCTCGGCGCCGCCGGCTTCGGCATCGCGCGATCGCTCGGCGCCCGGCTGCTGGCGGCGGCGGGTTTTCACCAGCTCGGGTCCGACTACGCCAATGCGCGGCTTGCATTCATCCGCGAGCGCCTCGCGCGCGGCGACACCGTCTATCTGGCGGGGCTCGGGCCGCCGGGTACGCATAATTCCGGCGTCGCATTGGTGGAGGTAACGCAGGCCGGCGGACCGCGCCTGATCGTCAACAACGAGGAGGAGCGATTTTCCGGCAACAAGCATACGACCGAATATCCGCGGGCATCCATCGACGCGATGGTGGCGACTTTGCGAAGCATGGGGCGTGACATCGGTGATATCGCTGCGTGGATCACGACGTGGGATTATCCGACGTTGTTCGGAACGCTCGTCCGCTCCGTGCTCGAAGAAGCGCCGCAAAGCATGAAGTTGTTACGCAACACCGAAGCCACCGGATTCGACGGCCGCCGTCTCGAACAAATGACCCGCACCCCGAAGATCCTGGGCAGGCAGCTTGGGGGGGCCGCGCGGGTGCCGCTGATCTGCATGCCGCATCACGACAATCATGCGTGGTTCTCGGTCGCGGTATCGCCGTTCGGCGACAGCGAGCCGGTCGCCGTCGCCGTGCTGGACGGCACCGGCGATCAGGGATCGATCTCGCTCTACGCCGCCGAGCACGGAACCATGCGCCGCCTCTCCTGCAATGACAGCGTGTTCGATTCGCTCGGCGCCTTCTACAGCGTGATCTCGTCGACCCAGGGCGGCTGGACCTGGCTGTCGAGCGAAGGCCGCTACATGGGCGCCGCCGCCTGGGGCGACATGAACCGCGCGACCAACCCTTATTACCGACGTCTGAAAGACGTTCTGGATCTTGGCGCTGCGGGCGCGGTCAAGCTCAATCGCGCCATGGCCAACTGGCAGTGCGATCCGTTCGATCGTCCTTACAAGCGCGCGCTGATCGAACTTCTCGGCGAGCCCTTGAAACCGGATCAGATGTGGAATCCAGACGCGGTGCTGCGGGTCGAGGACATCAAGCATCGGCCGGACACGCGGGATCGTCTCGACAAGGCGGCGGCGACGCAACTGGTATTTGAGGACGCGATGATCCACATCGTCGATCATCTGTTGCGGGCCACGGGCGCAAATCGGCTGGTGCTGACCGGCGGGGTGGCGTTGAACGCGATCGGCAACATGCGCCTGCTCGAACATTTCGACGAAGCATGGTTCGCCCGCGCACAGCAACGAAAAGCCCGTTTACACGTGTGGGTGCCGCCGACACCCGGCGATGCCGGCGTCACCATCGGCGCGGCCTGGCTGTTGGCGCATCTCGCGGGCGCGCCGCGCGGTGCGCCGATGACGCATGCGTTCTACTGCGGTATGGCGCCACCCCGCTCCGATATTGCGGCAGCGCTGAAGGCGGACGACATCGCGTCGCAGCAAATCGGCGATATTGCGACATCGGCCGGCCGCGATGCCGTCGCCGACCTGATGGCCTTCATCGTGGCGCAAGGCGGCGTCATTGCGCTGGTTCAGGGAGCGGCGGAAACCGGTCCCCGGGCGCTCGGCCACCGCTCGATCCTTGCCAATCCGAGCGATCCGCAGACGCGTCAGCGGGTTAACGAACGCGTAAAATACCGCGAGGCCATTCGTCCGCTGGCCCCGATGGCGACGCTGGAGGCGGCGCAGGAATATTTCGATCTGCTCGAAGGCGCGTCGGACGGCGGCTACAACGCCTACAATTACATGGTGCTGACCGCGCAATCGAAGCCGCGCGCGCGCGACAAAATCCCGGCGGTCATTCACGCCGACGGCACCGGCCGCGTGCAGATCGTGCGCGCGGAGGACGATCCCCTCGCCTACGCCTATCTGAAAGCGCTCGGCCGTCATATCGGCGTCGAGATCTCCGTCAACACCTCGTTCAACGTGGCGGGGCCGATCGCGCAGACGCCGCAACAGGCGATCGATACGCTGCGGCGTTCAAAAGGGCTTGATGTCGCGGTGCTGGTGGCGAGCGACGGGGTAGTCCACGCGGCGTGGCACGGCGGCGAGCGCGACAGCGGACGCTTCACCTCCTGGCTCTCGGAATGGATGAGGACGCGAGACTGACGCCCGTTCCGATGACCTCTCAGGAACCATCCGGCGCGGCGGCCGTTTCAGCGTCAGGCTGTCCAATCAGTCCACGTCTTCGATCGACGCCGCGGGAGCCCCGAAGGCGCGCTGCGCCAGCGTCGCCGCCATGAACTCGTCGAGGTCGCCGTCGAGCACGCCTGAGGTGTCCGATGTCTGCACGCCGGTGCGCAGATCCTTCACCATCTGATAGGGCTGCAAGACATAGGAGCGGATCTGGTGGCCCCAGCCGATGTCGGTCTTGGCGGCCTGGTCGGCGGCGGCCTGCTCTTCGCGCTTCTTCAGTTCGATCTCGTAAAGCCGCGCACGCAACATGTCCCAGGCCTGCGCTTTGTTCTTATGCTGCGAGCGCCCGGCCTGACAGACCACCGCAACGCCGGTGGGAATATGCGTCAGCCGCACCGCCGATTCAGTCTTGTTGACGTGCTGCCCGCCGGCGCCGCCCGAGCGCATGGTATCGACGCGGACGTCGGACTCGGCGATGTCGATCCTGATCGAGTTGTCGACCACCGGAAAGATTGCGACGCTGGAGAACGAGGTGTGGCGGCGCGCGTTGGAATCAAACGGCGAGATCCGCACCAGCCGATGCACGCCGGCTTCGGTCTTCAGCCAGCCATAGGCATTGTGGCCGCTGATCTGGATGGTGGCCGACTTGATGCCGGCTTCCTCGCCCTGGGTTTCTTCGAGATATTCGATCTTGAAGCCATGCTTCTCGGCCCAGCGCGTGTACATGCGCAGCAGCATCGAGGCCCAGTCCTGGCTTTCGGTACCGCCGGCGCCGGCATGGACTTCGAGATAGGAATCGAACCGATCGGCTTCGCCGGACAGCAGCGCCTCGAGTTCGCGGCGGGCGACTTCCCGTTTCAGATTTTTCAGCGCGGTTTCGGCTTCGACGACCACGCCCTCGTCATTCTCGGCCTCGCCGAGTTCGATCATGCCGACATTATCTTCAAGCTCGCGCTCGACCTTGCCAATGCCGGAAAGCGAATCCTCCAGCGAGGTCCGTTCCTGCATCAGCTTCTGTGCTTTTTGCGGGTCGTTCCAGAGATTGGGGTCTTCGGCGAGCTTGTTCAGCTCAGCCAGGCGCGCCGCGGATGCATCGACGTCAAAGATGCCTCCTCAGCAGCCCAACCGACTGCTTGATCTCTTCGACGAGTCTTTCAATTTCAGCGCGCATGGGTGCCCTGGTCTGCGGCAGAGCCGCGATTGGACGAAGTGAGGATGTAGCGGCGGGCGGGCGAAAGCACAATCGTCCGCCGCTAATAGAGTCCGCCGGTACCGGAACGGAACAGGGTTCGCTCGGCATCAGGCGGGACCTGCTGCGAACGTCCGTCCGCGTCCGCTACGCCGATGACCGAGTAATTATCCGGCGGCGCGGTGCCCGGCTTGAAGGCTTCCAGAATGGTCCGGCCGCCGTCGCCCGGACCGGCGCGCATGCCGCTCTTGGCGTCGACCCGGATCAGCTTGATGCCCGCCGGCACGCGAAACGGAATCGCCGGCTTGTCGGCAAGCGCCAGCTTCAAAAAGTCCTTGGCGATCGGCGCGGCCAGATGTCCGCCGGTAGCGCCCTTGCCGAGGTTGCGGGGTTTGTCATAGCCGACATAGATGCCGACCACGATATCGGGCGAGAAGCCGATAAACCAGGCGTCCTTTTCGTCGTTGGTGGTACCGGTCTTGCCGGCGATCGGCTTGCCGACTTCTTTCACGACGGTGGCGGTACCGGCCTGCACCACGCCCTCCATCATCGAGGTGATCTGGTAGGCGGTCATCGCATCCAGCACCTGCTCGCGGCGATCGACCAGCTGCGGCTCGGGCTGGTTCTTCCAGCCCTCGGCGGCGTCGCAGCCCCGGCATTCGCGCGCGTCGTGCTTGAAAATGGTACGGCCATAGCGGTCCTGGATGCGGTCGATCAGCGTAGACTTCACGCGCCGGCCGCCATTGGCAAACATCGAGTAGGCGGTCACCATGCGCATCACCGTGGTTTCGCCGGCGCCGAGCGCGTAGGACAAATAGTTCGGAAGTTCGTCATAGACGCCGAAGCGCTTGGCATATTCTCCGATCAGCGGCATGCCGACGTCCTGCGCCAGCCGCACGGTGACGGTGTTGAGCGACTTCTGCAGCGCGTTGCGCAACGTCTGCGGCCCGTAATACTTGCCGGTGGAATAATTCTCCGGGCGCCACACGCCGGCACCCTGCCCCTGATCGATCTCGATGGGCGCATCGACCACGACCGTGGACGGCGTGTACCCGTTATCCATCGCCGCTGAATAGACCAGGGGCTTGAACGAAGAGCCCGGCTGGCGATAGGCCTGAGTGGCGCGGTTGAACTGGCTCTGGTCGAACGAGAAGCCGCCGACCATGGCCAGTACGCGGCCGGTCCAGGGATCCATCACCACCATGGCGCCGGAAACTTCGGGGTATTGCCGCAGCCGGAACTGGCCCTCGACCGGCGTTCCATCCTTGGCGATCAGCGGATCCGCATAGATCACATCGCCGGGCTGGAGGACCTGCGACACCGCCGTTGGGGTCCTGCCCCGCGCCGGGCCCGAGGCGGCCCTGGCCCACTTTACGCCATCCAGCGTGATGTTTCCGGTTTGCCGGTCCTTGAGCACCGCGCCGCCGAGTTCCCGACCCGGCTGAAAACCGATCCGCGCCGACTGGTCGCTGGTTTCCAGCACCACCGCCATGCGCCAGGGCGATATATCTGACAACGACTTCACGTCGGCGAGCTTCACCCCCCAGTCGCCGGAAATGTCCAGTTTGGTAGAGGCGCCGCGCCAACCCTGCGCCTCGTCGAAACTGACTAGGCCGTTGGTCATGGTCTTGCGGGCCATCACCTGCAGCTTCGGATCGAGCGTGGTTCGAACCGAAAGCCCGCCCTCATAGAGCTTCTTTTCGCCGTAGCGCTCGAACACGTCGCGGCGGACTTCCTCGGCAAAATACTCGCCGGCGAAAATATGCGCGGCATTGGCGCGGTTGGTGACGTTCAATGGATCCTTGCGAGCCTGGTCGGCGTCGGCCTGCTTGATCCAACCGTTTTCTAGCAGGCGGTCGACCACATAGTTGCGGCGTTCGATCGCGCGATCGCGGTTGCGGATCGGATGCAGCGACGATGGCGCCTTGGGCAGCGCGGCGAGATAGGCCGCTTCCGCAATGGTGAGTTCGTTCACGGATTTATCGAAATAAACCAGCGAAGCCGCGGCGACCCCATAGGCGCTGAGGCCGAGGTAGATTTCGTTAAGATAAAGCTCGAGAATCTTGTCCTTCGAATAAGCGCGTTCAATCCGCATCGCCAGCAAGGCTTCCTTGATCTTGCGGGTGAAGGAAACCTCGTTGGTCAAAAGAAAGTTCTTGGCGACCTGCTGAGTAATGGTGGATGCACCCTGCGGGCGCTTGTTGGAGCCGTAATTTTGCGCAAACAGCACCGCAGCGCGGGCCATGCCGGAAAAATCGATGCCGCCATGTTCGTAGAAGTTCTTGTCCTCGGCCGCCAGAAACGCGTTGATCACGATCTTCGGTACCGCCTGGATCGGCAAATACAGCCGGCGCTCCTTGGAATACTCCGCAAGCAGCGCGCCATCGGCGGCGTGAACGCGCGTCATCACCGGCGGTTCATAGTCCTGAAGCTGTGAATAATCCGGCAGGTCCTTGGAGTAATGCCAGATCAAGCCCGCGGTGGCGGCGACGCCAACCAGGAACACGACGGTTCCGGCGGCGAACAAGAAACCCAAGAACCGCACCAGAAAGCGCATCACCAATATCCGTTTTAAACCCTGGCGCCGTAACATCCGGCGGTGTCGGCTCGGCCTGCGCCTGTCCGAAGGTGATTTTACCGATTCTGCAGGCCCTTGCAGCGACTTTTTATAGAACCGATGCTGTGGCCAAACTAGGGCTTCTACCCTTACAAGGCCCGCCTTTTTTCAATTTGTCGAACCGGCCGACACCATCTTCCTGGCGAAGAACGCGTCGATCGCCTGCGCAACCGATCCGACCGTCTTCGATCGCCAATTATCGGACACCAGATGTTCGAGGTCGCTTTTGTTCGAAACATAGCCCAGTTCAATCAGCACCGATGGTACGTCCGGCGCCTTGAGCACTTTGAAGCCTGCGGATTTGAGCGGATGTTTGTGCATCCGCGCCGTAGTCTTCATTTCGCTTTTCAACATGCGAGCAAAGCGATTTGAGAAGGTGCGGGTTTCGCGTTGCGCAAGGTCGATCAGGATATCGGCGACGTCGGTCGGCTCCTCGGTCAGATTGACGCCGCCAATGGCGTCGGCCTTGTTTTCCAGTTCGGCAAGCCGTTCGGCTTCGGCGTCGGAGGCCTTGTCCGACAACGTGTAAATGGTGGCCCCTTGGGCATCGCCCTCGCCCCGTGGCAAAGCGTCGGCATGGATGGATACAAACAAGGCCGCTGACTGATTGCGCGCGACCCGTACCCGGTCGCCCAGCGGGACGAAGGTATCGTCGGTTCGGGTCATGATGACGCGGTATTTGCCGGTCTTTTCGACCCGATCACGCAGGGCCAGCGCAAAACCCAGGACCAGGTTTTTTTCGCTTTCGCCGCCGGCCTGGGTGCCGTTGTCGATGCCCCCATGGCCGGGGTCGATGACCACCAACGGACGCTTGTCGGCCGGCTGAACCGTTCCGGTCGCGTCCACAAAGGATGTCGCAGCGGCAGCCGGCGTGGCAACCGTATCCGCGGGCCGCAAATCCGGTCGACTCTCCGAGGCGAGCGACTGGACGAACGTGGTCCGATCCACGGCTTCAAGTTCGAGGATCAGGCGGGGCGGCTGACCGTTGGCCGCGGCCAGCACATACGATTTCTCGATTTTGGCAGGTCCGGCGAGGTCAAATACGATGCGCGAACCGCCGGGCATCACCAGACCGTAGCGGAATGCCTTGATCAGCCCGCGCCGGGCGGTTCCGGCACCGGCGGCAAGCTGAAACGTAAGCTGAGGAAGATCGACAATGACGCGATAGGGGTCGGCAAGCGCGAACGCTCGAAATTGGACAGTTTTGTCGAGGTCGAGAATGAAGCGGGTTTGCTTGTCGTCGCCCGCCAGCCTCACGTCTGAGGCGACCGGAAAATTTGCAGCAACCGCAGAAGACGCTGTTTCGCTATCCGCCGCCCTGGCCGCGGCTGGCAGAAGGCAGCATATTGCTGCAGCGCACGCTATGGCGCATCCAAGCAAAACCCTATGATTTGCGCGGCCCGCCAATGATTCATCCCTCCGAGCAGCCTTCCTACCGCAATAGAACTGCAGGGTTAATCGAAGCTTAACGCGGTAGGAGCGAATCAGGGACGGTGTTGCCGCATTGCGACGCCTTGCATGGAGCCGTCGATCCACGTATGTAAAAGGGGCTGACGGTTTAACTCCCGGTTGTGTCGCGTTCAGTCTCCCGGTGCAGCGCCGGTTCCTCCGAACAATTGTTAGAGGTTCCAGCGTCTTTCCGATCCTTCCACGGCCAGCGCCAGCGCGCGGCCGGTCTGGCGGGACGGTTTCGAGCCCGAGCGGCGTCCGCCCCCAGGTCACTTTCTTGCTCTAGGGCGGCTTAGGCACTTCATTACCGGTTATTTCGGCTCCAAAGCCGAGATATGCGCCAGCCGGCAAGCGCTCCAGCGCCGGGCCGGACCGACAGCAAGAGACCAGGCGGCGTCTTTGCCGCCAACGTGTTCAGACGGGCCGACGCTTGATGCGCCAGACTGAGATGCCGACCAAGACCCACGCAAGGATTGCGCCGACGCGAATCGAAAGCTTCGCGCGTCGCCCTGTAACGGGATCGCGTTCGGCTGGGCGTCCCGGGTTGCGTTTCGGCCTTCCCCTCACCCCCGAATCAGGTGGACCGTCGCGTCACCCGCTTGCGCGACATGCGCTTGCCGTCCCGCGCGCCGTCCGCCGCCAAGAGTCCCAAAATGCCCAACAAAATGTTGATCGATGCCACCCATCCGGAAGAGACCCGGGTTGTCGTGGTCCGCGGCAATCGAGTCGAGGAATTTGATTTCGAGACCGCCCAGCGCAAGCAATTGCGCGGCAATATCTACCTCGCCAAGGTTACCCGCGTAGAACCGTCGCTGCAGGCCGCATTTATTGAATACGGCGGCAATCGCCACGGCTTCCTGGCCTTCAGCGAGATCCATCCTGATTATTATCAGATTCCGGTTGCCGACCGTCAGGCTCTGATCGAAGCGGACGAACGTGCGCATCGCGAGGCCGAAGAAGAAACCGAAAACCGTTCCAACCGCCACCGCCGTCCGCGACATCGCAACTCGCGCCGCCGCGGCAATGGCGAGCGCGTGCAGAGCGAGATCCTCAGCGCGGAAAGTCCGGAGCTCGTGCAGGCCGTGCAGCCACACGATGATGAGCCTCACGGACACGAGCAGCACGACCATGAGCACGGCGACGCTGCTCATGGTCATACGGACGATGCCGGACATCACCAGGCGGACGCTGATCATCAGCCGTACGCTGATCATCATGACCACCAAGGTCATGAGCATTCCGACGAGCACGTTCCCAACCCCACCGACCATGCGCATGAACACGGGCAGGTTCATGCTCAGGTCGGGGACCCGACTTCGGCGCCGGAAGCCCCGACCGGGACGCCGGTTCCGGAACCGATGGAAGCGCCCGCGGCGCTCGAAGCCGATGTGCCGGTCGATGTGGAAGTACGCGATGAGCACGCGCACGAAAATCAGGCGTATGCCGGCGACGCGCCCCATGCCGAACACGCCGAGGGCGATCAGCCTCCCTCCCGGCACGACGACCATGCCGCCGTTCCGCAGGGCGACGAACATCACGATGACGACGAAGACGACGGCGACGAGGCCGAGGACGAAATCGTCGAATCCGTCGGCGGCGACGACGTCATGGAGGAAGTGCCGGAACGTGCCTTCCGTCCGCGGCGCCAGTACAAGATTCAGGAAGTCATCAAGCGCCGGCAGGTGATGCTGGTTCAGGTCGTCAAGGAAGAGCGAGGCAACAAGGGCGCGGCACTGACCACCTATCTTTCGCTGGCCGGCCGCTACGCCGTGCTGATGCCCAACACCGCGCGCGGCGGAGGCATCAGCCGCAAGATCACCTCGGTGCAGGATCGTTCGCGGCTGAAGGAAGTGGTGCAGGATCTCGACGTGCCGGAAGGCATGGGAATCATCCTGCGCACGGCCGGCGCCTCCCGCACCAAGCCGGAAATCAAGCGCGACTTCGAATATCTGATCCGCATGTGGGAAACCGTGCGCGACATGACCCTGAAATCACAGGCGCCGACCCTCGTCTACGAGGAAGGCTCGCTGATCAAGCGGTCGCTGCGCGATCTCTACAACAAGGAAATCGACGAGATCCAGGTCGCCGGCGAAGCCGGTTACCAGGAAGCCCGCGATTTCATGAAGATGCTGATGCCGTCGAACGTGCGTGCGGTCCGGCAGTATCGCGACGGCCAGCCGCTGTTTTCGCGCATGGGCGTCGAGAGCCAGCTTGACGCGATGTTTTCGCCCACTGTGCAATTGCGTTCCGGCGGCTATATTGTGATCAACCAGACCGAAGCGCTGGTTTCGATCGACGTCAACTCCGGCCGTTCGACCCGCGAACATCACATCGAGGATACCGCGCTCAAGACCAACCTCGAAGCCGCCGAGGAAGTCGCCCGCCAGCTGCGGTTGCGCGATCTCGCGGGCCTGATCGTCATCGACTTCATCGACATGGACGAGAAGCGGAACAACCGCTCGGTCGAACGCAAGCTCAGCGATTGCCTGCGGCAGGATCGGGCGCGCATCCAGGTCGGGCGCATCTCGCATTTCGGCCTGCTGGAGATGTCACGCCAGCGCATCCGCGCCAGCGTGCTGGAAAGTTCGACGGAGCCCTGCCCGCAATGCGGCGGCAGCGGCCACGTCCGCTCGGTGTCTTCGGTGGCGCTGCAACTGTTGCGCGGTCTCGAAGAAATACTGATGAAGGGCGCTACGCACAACCTCGTGGTGAGGACGCGAACCGATGTCGCGCTCTACGTGCTCAATCATAAGCGCGGCCACCTGCGCGATCTGGAAAACAGTTTCAAGGTGACCCTCGCGGTGGTCGCAGATACCACGGTAAGCGCCCAGCAATCGTTCGTTATCGACCGCGGCGAGCAGGTGCATACGCTCGAAGCGGCCAAAGCGTTGCTGGCTGCTCAGGTCGCGGCATTTCCTGCCCAGGCCGAAGAAGCTACTGACGACGAGGAGCCGTTCGACGTCGAAGCTGAAGTTGAAACCGAAGAAACCGAAGGTCTCATCGACGATCAACCGGCCGGCGATAACGGAGAAACCGACGTCGATGGCCCCAAACGCAAGCGGCGGCGGCGGCGGCGCGGCCGTTCCGGCGAAGCGCGCGACGGCGGGCCTGCGCGCGACGAGAGTGACATTCCCCCAGCCGCCGCCAATGTTGACGCCGATGTCGCCGGCGGCGATGACAGCGAAACCGACGAAGACGAGTCCGAGGAACAGATCGGCGAGGTCCGCACCGAGCCGGCGAGCGGCGAGCGGCGCCCCCGCCGCCGCGGACGTCGCGGTGGGCGCCGCCGTCGCGGCGGTCTCGAGGATGGTTTGGCCGGATCGATTGCGGACGAGCTGGAACCGACCTCTGTCTCCGAGGCGGCTGCCGCGGTGGCCGATTTTGATGGACATCCGCTTGAACCGGATCGTCCGGCGATTGAGCCCGAACCCATGGCGCTGCAACCCGAACGGCAACACGCGGATGATGGTCCCGAGGAAGCGCCTGCCGCGCCTGCACATGATGAGACAGCACAAGAGGCGGAAAAAGCCGCTCGCCGGCGTTCAACCGTGCGCGAGAAGGTGAGCTTCCTGGTCGACGCGCAGCCTTCAGAGTCTCCTGCGCCGGCCAGTAGTCAGTCTGAGGCTGAGCCCGCGGCTGCCGCGCCCGCTCCTCAGCAGCCCGCGCCTGAAACCGAGGCCGATACCCAGCCGCGCCGCGCCGGATGGTGGTCGCGCCGCTTCGGCAGCGGTGACTAACGTCGCCTTGAAAAACCAAAACCGCCCGATAAAACCGGGCGGTTTTTGCGGCGATGGTGTCAGCCGGTCGTGATGGCGGTCTCCAGATCGGAGGGATCGATCCTTTGATTCAGATTGGTATGCAGCTTTCGGTGATCGAGTTCGCCTTCCCACCATGACACGACTACGCACGCCACGCCGTTGCCGCAAATATTGGTAAGGGCGCGGCATTCGCTCATGAACTTGTCGATGCCCAGAACGATAGCCATGCCGGGCACCAAGCGCGGATCGACCACGGCCAGCGTTGCCGCGAGCGTAATGAAACCCGCGCCCGTGATCCCGGATGCGCCCTTCGAAGTCAGCATCGCGACAAGCAGGATTGTTATCTGCTGGCCGATGGTCAGATCGAAACCAAGCGCCTGCGCGATGAACAGGGTCGCAAGTGTCATATAGATATTGGTGCCGTCGAGATTGAACGAATATCCGGTCGGCACCACCAGGCCCACCACCGACTTGGAACAGCCCAGCCGTTCGAGTTTCTCCATCAGGGATGGAAGCGCGCTTTCCGACGATGACGTGCCGAGCACGATCAGCACTTCGTCCCTGATGTAGGCCAGGAACTTGAAGATGGAGAAACCGACAACGCGTGCGATGACGCCAAGCACGACAAACACGAAAAGCGCGGAGGTGACATAGAATGTCGCAATAAGCCCGATCAGGTTCAGGATCGCGCCGGTGCCGAACTTGCCGATCGTGAAGGCCATGGCTCCGAACGCGCCGACCGGCGCCGCCTTCATGACGATGGCGATAACGCCGAACACCCCGTGCGCTGCATCGTCGATGAAGGAACGCAGGCTATGGCCGCGCTCGCCAAGGCCCATCAAGGCAAAGCCGAAAAGAATCGAAAACAGCAGAACTTGCAATATCTCTCCGGCCGCGAAGGCGCCGACGACGGTATCGGGAATAATGTGCAGAAAGAAATCGACGCTCTTCTGGGCTTCCGCCTGCTTGGCGTAACCAGCCACCGCCTGAGCATTGGCCATGGCGCCGCCGAAGCCCGCGCCTGGACGTACCAGATTTCCGACAATCAGCCCGAGGACGAGGGCGAATGTCGAAACGATCTCGAAATAGACCAGCGCCTTGATGCCGATGCGGCCGACTTTCTTCGCATCCTGAATATGGGCGATGCCGGAGACAACGGTGCAGAAGATGATGGGCGCGATGACCATCTTAATCAGCTTGATGAAGCCGTCGCCGAGCGCCTTGATCCAGTCATTGGTCGCATAAGCCGGCTCAAGCCAGCCGAAAAGCGCGCCGAGCGCGATCGCAATCAGCACCTGGACGTACAAAATCTTGTACCAGGGTTTCGCAGCGGCGCGCGCCGGGACTGGTGTTGCGGTCACTGCCGTCATGACATTCACTCCCTTGTTCAGTCCGAGGGATATGTCCGTCATTTGCGCGCAGACACCCGCCCGGCTCACAGCCAAAGCAATCAGGCCTATAAAGTCAATGGCGTCAACGGATTTTCAGCCGCACGAAACAGCGGAGGCGCCTCACCCCCGTATAAGCGTGCCGTGCGCGAGCCAGCGCGTGATGCGCGCTACGGCTTCATGCATGTCGTCGGCCGAGCGCGCATAGGAAAAGCGAACGTATCGATGCCCGTGAACCGGATCGAAATCCATCCCGGGTGTCGCTGCCACGTGAGCCTGCTGCAGCATCTGTCTGGCGAAATCCAGACTGTCGGAGGTGAATTCGGAAACATCTGCATAGAGATAGAAGGCGCCATCGACAGGCAGGAATTGCTTGAGGCCGGCTTGCGGCAAACCTCCGGCCAAAATGCGGCGGTTCTCTTCGTAGCCGCGCTTTACTTCTTCCATCTCGGCGCGGCCTTCGAACGCCGCCTCGGCGGCAACCTGCGACAGCATCGGCACCGAAATCGAAAGGTTTTGCTGAAGCCGCTCGATGGGGCGCACCAGCGGCGCGGGGACGACCATCCAGCCGACTCGCCAGCCGGTCATGCAGAAATATTTCGAGAACGAATTGATCACGACCGCATCCGGCAGAAGTTCGGCTGCAGTCACGGCCGGGAAGGCATAGTCGAGGCCGTGATAGATCTCGTCCGAAATGAAGCGGATGCCTTCGCGTTCGGCGGCCGCCATCAAGCTGGTCAACGCCTCGCGCGACATCATCGTGCCCGTCGGGTTGGCCGGGCTTGCGACCAGCACGCCCTTCAGCGGCGTCCTGCGATGCGCCGACAAGAGCGCCTCGCCTGTCAAAGCGTGGCGCGTTTCGCTGGAAGTCTCGATCAGCACCGGCTCGCAGCCGAGCGCGGTCAGGATATGGCGATACGGCGGATAGCCGGGCACCGTCACCGCGACCCGGTCGCCCGGCTCGAACATCGCGAGAAAGGCGAGAATGAAAGCCCCGGATGACCCGGTGGTGACGACGATGCGCCCGGGATCGACGACGCAGCCATAGACCTCCCGATAATGCCGTGCGATGCGCTCCCGCAACGAGGCAATGCCGAGCGCCGAAGTGTAATCGATCCGCCCCTGTTGCAACGCCGCGCGCGCGGCCTCGATCGCGGTCCTCGGCGCAGACGCCGCAGGCTGCCCCACTTCCATGTGAATCACATGGCCGCCGGCCGCCTCGATCCGGCCGGCCGCCGCCATTACGTCCATCACCATGAACGGCGGCACTTCGCTGCGTCCGGACGCGGTCAGCAGGCTTTTGGCTTCGTTTCGTGATGTCGCGTCAAGCATCGAAATCTGCTATTTGACCCGCGCCCCATACTGGCCGCATTCCAAGGCTTGTTAGGGCATATATCGGTTTTGAACCATGGCCAATGATTAAAGATCACGCGCAGCCTGCCGGCCCGACACGGCGCGGTAAAATCTCCAAACTGAGCGCGGTCGTCACCGCGGCGGCGATGGCGGTTGTGCCGGTAACAGCGCTTGCGCAGGAGAACAAGGGTCCGGCGCTGCTCCGCGACGCCGAGATCGAGCAGCTGCTGCGCGACTATACAAGGCCAATCCTGCGCGCTGCGGGTCTCGAGAAGCAGAATATCCAGGTCGTCATCATCAACGACGGCGGTTTTAACGCTTTCGTCGCCGACGGCCGCCGCATCTTCGTGAACTACGGCGCACTGATGAAATCGGAGACGCCCAACCAGCTGATCGGCGTGCTCGCGCACGAAACCGGCCATCTGGCGGGCGGCCATCTCGCCAAGATGCGCGAACAACTGGCCCAGGCGCAGACGCAGATGATCATCGCCATGCTGCTCGGCGCCGGCGCGGTTGTGGCCGGTGCGAAAAGCGGCAACAGCAACAGCGGCCTCAGTAACGTCGGCGCCGCCGCGATCAGCGCGCCGCAGGAAGTCATCAAGCGTACCTTGCTGTCCTACGTACGCCAGCAGGAAGAAAACGCCGACCGCGCCGGAGTAAAGTTTTTGACCGCAACCGGACAATCGGCCAAAGGCATGTACGAAACCTTCAAACGATTCACCAACGACAGCCTGTTCGCCGCCCGCGGCGCCGATCCCTATTTGCAATCGCATCCGATGCCGGCGGAGCGTGTCGCGGCGCTGGAGGAACTCGCCCGGTCAAGTCCCAATTGGGACAAGAAGGACGATCCGCCCCTCCAGTTGCGTCATGACATGATGCGCGCCAAGACCTCCGCGTTCATGGAACGGCAGGATACCGTGTACCGGCGCTATCCGCTGTCCGACACCAGCCTGCCCGCGCGTTATGCGCACGCCATCGCAACCTACCGACACGGCGATCTGAGCGCGGCGCTCGCCCAGATCGATGCGTTGATTCAGATGCAGCCCGGCAACGCGTATTTCCACGAATTGCGCGGCCAGGCCCTGCTGGAGCGCGGCAGGCCCGCGGACGCCATTGTTCCGCTGCGGAAGGCCGTGCAACTGTCAAATAACGCCCCGCTCATCGAGATGTTACTTGGTCAAGCCCTCGTGGCGTCGGATAACAAAGCCTATACCGAGGAGGCCATTGCGATTCTGCGCGCCGCGGTAGCCCGGGAAACCGAAGCGCCGATCGGCTATACCCAGCTCGCGATGGCCTATGGCCGCAAGGGCGACTACGCACAGGCCGATCTGGCGTCGGCGCAGGCCGCCTTTCTACGCGGCGACAACAAGACGGCGCGCGATCTTGCTTCGCGCGCAAAAACCCGTTTCGCCGTCGGCACCCCAGGATGGGTCAAGGCCGACGATATCGTCACTGCAAAGCCGCTGCCCGGCCAGAAGAACTAGAACGTTTGACAAGATGCGCGCACCTGGATCTGAGCGCTTCGTTTCAGAAACCGGTTCACAACAGCTACCCGAGGACTTGTCCAAGAACTTGCCGAGAGGATTTGCCAAATGCCCAGGTTCCGTTTTCTTGCACCCGCATTGCTCGCGCTCGCATTGTGCGGCGCGCCCGCGATCGCATCGGCGCAAAGCTTTTCCGACACCCAGCGCGGAGAGATTGAAACCATCATCAAGAACTATCTTCTCGCCCACCCGGAGGTGCTGGAAGAGGTTTCGGCCGAATTGAGCAAACGGCAAACCGCTGCCGAAGCCGAAAAACATGAAGCCGCCGTTGTCAGGAATGCGCAGGCGATTTTCTCCTCGCCCCGCGGCGTTACGGTCGGCAACAAGGATGGCGACGTCACCTTCGTCGAGTTCTTCGATTACAATTGCGGCTACTGCAAGCGTGCAATGACCGACATGCTCGAACTGATGAAATCGGATTCGAGGTTGAAGGTCGTGCTGAAGGAATTCCCGGTGCTCGGGCCGGGTTCGGTGGAGGCGGCGCAGGTCGCCGTGGCCGTCCGCATGCAGGATCCCGCTGGCAAGAAGTATCTCGATTTCCACCAGAAACTGCTCGGCGGAAAGGGCCAGGCGGACAAGGCCCGCGCGATGGCAGCGGCAAAGGATGTCGGCGTCGACATGGCGAAGCTGGAAAAGGACCTTGCCAGTCCCGAAGTGCGCGCCACGCTGGAAGAGAACTTCAAGCTTGCCGAGGACATGGGCATGAACGGCACGCCGAGCTACGTGATCGGCAAGCAGGTGGTGATCGGCGCGGTCGGCGTCGACAGCCTCAAGGAAAAGATCGGCGTCGCCCGCTGCGGCAAGGCCATCTGCTGACGCACCGTCGTTTAGCGACAAAAACCGGCCATACGCAGCCGGTTTTTCATGGTTTTGCAGCCGATGCGGTTTTATCATGTGAATAAGGCAGCCGGCGCCTAGAGGCTTCCCCTTCGCCCCATTGTTACCTATAACCCCGGCATATCAGTACCATCGCCGGGACTTGGATGGCCAAAACACCTGCCGGAACGATTTACGTGCTTAACGGCCCGAACCTCAATCTGCTCGGGGCTCGCGAGCCGCAGCACTACGGCCACGCCACGCTTGCCGACGTCGAGAAACTTTGTGCCGACACCGCGGCGCAATTTGGTCTCGCAACCGATTGCCGCCAGTCCAACCGCGAGGGCGAATTGATCGACTTCGTTCACGAAGCGCATGCGAGGAGCGCGTCCGGCATCGTCATCAACGCCGGCGGCTATTCGCACACCTCGATTGCGCTTCACGACGCGCTGACGGCAGTGAAAATTCCCACCGTCGAAGTTCACATCAGCAATATCTACGCCCGCGAAGGGTTCCGTCATCACTCCTTCACCGCCAAGGCGGCGTTCGCGACCCTTTGCGGCTTCGGTGTCGATGGGTACCGGCTTGCGATCAACGGCCTCGCCGCCAAAATCGGCGCCAAAGCCAAAGCCTGAACCCCGCAACGCCCCCAGACAGGAATTTCGGATTACCAGCATGGCACGCCAGCCCGAAGACACGAAATCAAAACCGAACGAACAGCCCGACGACAGCGCGCTGATTCGCGAGCTGGCACTGCTGCTCGATGAAGCCAATCTGACCGAGATCGAGATCGAACGCGCTGGTCTGCGGGTGCGGGTCGCACGCAATATCGGTGTCGCAGCCGCTATCCCCGCCAATTACGCGCCCCCCTCCGGGACTCCGGCGGCTGGTTCAGGTCCGGCGCCGGATGCCGACGTCGCAACACATCCGGGCGTAGTGCCCTCGCCCATGGTCGGCACCGTGTACTGGGCGTCCGAACCCGGTGCAAAACCGTTCATCGAGGTCGGAGCCAAGGTGACGACCGGACAGACGCTATTCATCATCGAGGCGATGAAGACGATGAACCAGATCCCGGCGCCGCGCGCGGGCACGGTGACGCAGATCCTGGTCGAGGATGGCATTCCGGTCGAATACGGCGAACCGCTGGTGGTTATTGAGTAGGCCGGATGCGTCCTAGCCCGAAGAAACCAACTGCCGTCATCGCGAGTAGCGACACGACGAAGCAATCCATCTGCTGGTTTTCAAACCGGTGGGTTGCTTCGTTGCGCTCGCAATGACCGATCAGGGCAAAATAGCGATGTTCGACAAGATCCTCATAGCCAATCGCGGCGAGATCGCACTGCGGATCCTGCGCGCGTGCAAGGAACTCGGCATCGCCACCGTCGCGGTGCACTCCACCGCCGACGCCGACGCCATGCATGTGCGGCTTGCCGACGAGAGCGTCTGCATCGGCCCGCCGCCCTCGAAGGACAGCTATCTCAATATTCCGGCATTGCTCGCCGCCTGCGAAATCACCGGCGCGGACGCGGTGCATCCGGGCTATGGTTTTTTGTCGGAGAATGCGCGTTTCGCCGAAATCCTCGCGGAACACAATCTGCATTTCATCGGCCCCAAGGCCGAGCACATTCGCCTGATGGGCGACAAGATCGAGGCCAAGAAGACCGCGAAGAAACTCGGCATTCCGGTGGTGCCCGGCTCCGACGGCGGGGTCGGCCCGGACGACGACGCGATGGCGATCGCACAAGGGATCGGATTCCCGGTCCTGGTGAAAGCGGCGGCGGGCGGCGGTGGCCGCGGCATGAAGGTGGCGCAGACCGCCGACGATTTGATGATGGCGCTGTCCACCGCCGGCAATGAAGCCAAGTCGGCGTTCGGCGACGCCTCGGTATATCTGGAAAAATATCTGCAGAAGCCGCGCCATATCGAAATCCAGGTGCTCGGCGACGGCCGTGGCGGCGCGATCCACCTCGGCGAGCGCGATTGCTCGCTGCAGCGACGCCATCAGAAGGTATGGGAAGAAGGACCTTCGCCGGTTCTGGCCGCGGCTGCACGCAGCAAGATCGGCGAGACGGTGGCCAAGGCCATGCGCGATATGAAATATCTCGGCGTCGGCACCGTCGAATTCCTTTACGAGGACGGCGAATTCTATTTCATCGAAATGAACACACGCATCCAGGTCGAGCATCCGGTCACCGAGATGATCACCGACATCGATCTCGTGCTGGAGCAGATCCGCATCGCCGCCGGCGGCGATTTGCCGGCGACGCAGGGCGAGATCGCCATCATGGGGCACGCCATCGAGTGCCGCATCAACGCGGAAAATCCCGAGACCTTCCGCCCGTCGCCGGGGAAGATCACCCGATATCATCCGCCCGGCGGGCTCGGCGTGCGGATCGATTCCGCCGTCTTTCAGGGTTATGTAATTCCTCCCTATTACGACTCGCTGGTCGGCAAGCTGATCGTCCATGGCAAGACCCGTGGCGAGTGCCTGATGCGGCTGCGCCGGGCGCTGGATGAGATGGTGGTGGACGGCATCGAAACCACACTGCCGCTGTTCCGCGCCTTGGTCCGCGAACCCGCCATTATCGATGGCGATTACCATATCCACTGGCTCGAACAATATCTCGCAAGCAGGGCTGTGGGTTGAGTTGTGCCTCGCGATTTGGCGCCTGTCGGCGGAACTATCCGGGGAGCGCGGGGTTGGGGGTGGTCGGCCGGGAACCACCGGTGCGGGGGACCGTTGATTTCGCTGGTTAAGAGCCTTGTGACTGCCGATGCCACGCGCCGCCGTGCGGTGTGGCAAATCCTGCTGCTTGCAGCGGGATTTTTTGTGCTGGTCGCGATCAGTTTGACCTCGGTCATCCTGGTCAATCAGGCTCGCGAGGACAATGGCTGGGTGGTGCATACCGTCGAGGTTGAAAACCAGGTCAACACCGTGCTTTTGGAGCTTCGCCGTGCCGAAAGCGCTGCACGTGGCCATCTCTTGACATTGGGGCCGCAATTCCTGGCGGACCACGACGCGGCCGTGGCCGGCATCATTCCCGACGTGAACCGGCTGGCGGAACTGACGGCCGACAACCCGGTGCAGATCGCAAATATCCAGAAGCTGCGGCTCGCGATCGGGCAACGACTGGCCCAGTTCGCACAGGAAATGGATTTCATCAAGCGAAGCGACCGGGTCAGCGCCACCGAACTGGTACGTCAGGCCGCCGGCAGCGATACGACGGGATCGATCCGCGACGTGGCGACGGCGATGCTCGCCGAGGAAAACCGGCTGTTTGCACAGCGAACGCGGAAAGCGGACCGCACCCAGGTTCTCGCCTCCTCCGTGACCATCGCCGGATCGAGTTTCGTGATAGCGCTGGCCGGCCTCTCGATCTTCCTGGTGCGGCGATCGGCGCGGGCGCGCGATGACGCCGAGGCGCAATTGCGCGACAGCAATCTCAACCTGGAATCAATCGTCGGTGAACGGACCGCCGACCTTCGCGAGGCCAACGAAGAAATCCAGCGTTTTGCCTACATCGTCAGCCACGATCTGCGCTCGCCGCTGGTCAACATCATGGGCTTCACCAGCGAACTGGAAGAATTGCGCGGCGACATCTTCAGGCGGATCGCCACGCTTGGCCGTGTTGCATCTTCCTCGCCGCTGGTCCCGGAAAATGCAACCGACGACGCCGAGCCGGCGCTGGATGGCGCGGACAGGCAACTCTCGCAGGACTTTACGGAAGCGCTCGGCTTCATCAAATCCTCGATTGCCAAGATGGACCGGTTGATCACCGCGATCCTCAATCTCACCCGCGAAGGACGGCGCGAATTCCGGCCGGTGCCCATCGACACCCGCGAGCTCATCGAAGGCATCGTCTCCACCGTCGCGCATCAGGCCGCGGAGGCGGAAGCGCAAATCCGCATTGAGGCGCTGCCTGGCATCGTCAGCGACCGTCTTGCCCTGGAACAGATCTTCTCGAACCTGATCGACAATGCGCTGAAATATCTCAAGCCCGGCGTCCCCGGCGAGGTCACGGTCCAGGGCCGGACAAAACTCGGGTTTGCGATCTTCGAGATCAGTGACAATGGCCGGGGTGTCGATCCAAAGGATCACCAGCGGATTTTTGACCTTTTCCGCCGCGCCGGACCACAGGACCGTCCGGGACAGGGAATCGGGCTCGCCCATGTCCGGGCCCTGGTGCGGCGGCTCGGCGGAACCATATCGGTGGCCTCGGAACTTCACAAAGGCAGCACTTTCACGATAACACTGCCGGCCGCATGGACGGCTACCCAACGGGACGGAAACGCATGAGTAAACCAGTCAAGATCATCATGATCGAGGACGACGAGGGGCACGCCCGCCTGATCGAGCGCAACATCAGGCGCTCCGGTGTCAACAACGAAATCGTCCCGTTCACCAACGGTACAGCCGCGGTCAATTACATGTTCGGCGAGGATGGCAGCGCCATTGCCCACAAGGGACAGGCGCTGCTGATCCTGCTCGACCTCAACCTGCCCGACATGACCGGAATCGAGATCCTGCGGCGGGTCAAGGAAAACAACTATTTGAAATGCGCGCCGGTGGTGGTGCTTACCACCACCGACGATGCGCAGGAGATCAAGCGCTGCTACGAGCTGGGCTGCAACGTCTACATCACCAAGCCGGTGAATTACGAAAGTTTTGCCAACGCCATTCGCCAGCTCGGATTGTTCTTCTCCGTTATTCAGGTCCCACAAGCCATCACATGACGTCAACCGCGCCCACGCTGTTGTACATCGACGACGACGAGGCGCTTGCCCGGCTGGTCAATCGCGGACTGACGCGGCAGGGTTTCAATGTCGTCCATGCGGCCGATGGCGAGGCCGGACTTGCGCGCCTGCGAGAAGGCGGCATCGACGTCGTCGCGCTGGACCAATACATGCCCGGCCTCGACGGGTTGGAGACGCTGGCGCGGATCCTGAAAATCCCCGCCGCTCCGCCGGTCGTATTCGTCACGGCATCGCAGGATTCCAACATCGCGGTGACCGCGCTGAAGGCGGGCGCCGCCGACTATCTGGTCAAGGACACGCTCGGCGATTTCATCCCCCTGCTCCACGTCGCGGTCGATAGCGCGATCAAGCAGGCGATGATCCGTAAGGCCCGTGACGACGCCGAGGCCGAGGTCCACGCTTCCCGGGACCGCTACGCGGCGCTTGCCGCCGAGCGCGAGGTGTTGTTGCGCGAGGTGAATCATCGCGTCGGCAACAGTCTGCAGATCATCGCCTCGCTGCTGCACCTGCAGGCTAATTCCAGCGCCCAGGACGACGTCAAGGCGGCGCTGACCAACGCCATGGGACGCGTCGCCGCGGTGGCGCAGGTGCATCGGCGGCTTTATACTTCGCATGACCTGAAAAGCGTGCTGCTCAATCAGTATCTCGAGGCGCTGCTCGAGGATCTGCGGCGTTCCGCCGAAGGCAACAAGATGTCGCGGCTGACGGTGAAAGCCGAAGCGATCGAGATCGATCCTGACCGCGCGGTGGCTATCGGCATCATCGTCAACGAGCTGGTCATGAACGCGGTGAAATACGCCTATCCCGAGGGCGCCGGACCGATCCACGTCGTACTTAACGCGCAGGGCGACAATCTCGAACTGTCGGTCGCCGACGACGGCGTCGGCCTCAACGTCAAGACCGATCCGCGCTCCACCGGCATGGGCCAGCGCATCGTCACCGCCATGGCGCAGAAACTCGACGCCAACGTCGAGCGCGATCCCGAACACGCCGGCACGCGGATCGTGCTGCGTTTCCGCCGCGTCAGCGCGCCGGCGCGGGTCAAGCCGGCGAGTGCGGCGGAGTAAGTTCAGCGTGTCCCCGGACGCAGCGCCATAAGCGTTTACGCGCATCTTCGCTGCGCATGGCGTAGCTCTTGCGAAGCGGTGTCAGGCATAACGATGCCGGCGTTCGGTACGGTCCCCACTCTGCGGAGCGGCATCATCGCGATGTTTCGCATCGCCTTAGAAGTCCGCACCGCGTCGGGAGCCGAGATTCATCCAATCAAGCGCAGCCACGGCAGCACGATCAGGACCAGCCCGGCAAAATAGATCAGGCCGAAGATCAGCCCGAACTTCCAGAACTCGGCTTTGCCGATGTAGCCGCTGCCGAAATACATCGGCGCGGGTCCGGTGGCATAGGGGGAGATCACCCCCATCAGCCCCAGCGAGTAGACGCACAGCAGCGTCAGGGTCGCCATCGGCATTTCAGGGATGCTGCTGCCGACTGCAAGCACCACGGGCAGCACAGCCGCGGCGTGAGAAGTGATGCTGGAAAAGAAATAATGGATCCAGAAGAACAGCGAGACCAGCAGGACCATGCCGGTCAGCGGCGACATCGTCTTCAGCGGCTCGGCGAATTCGTCCGCAAGCCATTTGATGAATCCGATTTCGTTCAGCCCCGACGATAGCGTCAGCAGCGAGGTGAAATAGAAAAAGACCTCCCACGCGGCTTTTTCCGCGACGATATCGGCGAAATCGATCACCCCGGTGACCAGCATCAGCGCGATCACGACGAAAACCACCATGGTTGCGTTGATGAAATTCGAACCCAGTCCTGGAAGGCTGATGTTCGGATTGGAGCCGGTGATCCACAAAAACATCGCCAGCAGCACCAGCGCCGTCATGATCCGTTCATTGCGTGTCAGCGGACCCATCGCCGCCAGTTCATCCGAACTCCACACCACGATCTCGGGACTTTCCTTCACCTCGGGCCGGCAGCTCAAATAGCTCAGCAGCGGCACCAGCACGAGCAGCGGTAGGCCGAGCGGCGCAAAGCCGATGAACCATTGCGACCAGCCGACATCGACGCCGGCGATTTTTTTGGCGATCCCCAGAGCTGCGGCGTTGGGCGCCAGCGCGGTGAGGAAAAGCGAGCTGGTGACGGCTGTGGTCGCGAACGCTGTCCACATCACATAGGTCCCGATCTTACCCGCGGTGGGTCCGGGCTCGGAGCCGTAGATACGAGGGATATTGCTGACGACCGGGTACACGGTGCCGCCGCTGCGCGCGGTGTTCGAAGGCGTCGCCGGGGCCAGAACAAGATCGGCGAGTGCTACGGCATAACCGAGGCCAATGGTGTGGCGGCCAAGGCCGCGCACCAGCAGCAACGCGATCCGCCTGCCGAGCCCGCTCTTGCGGTATCCGATCGCGAACACGAAGGCACCGACGATCAGCCACACCGTGCTTTCGGAAAACCCGCTCAGCATCCAGCGCAGCGATTTATTGGGATCGTTCTCGACGTAGCCCATCACGCCGGCGAAGGTCAGCCCGATCAGGCCGACCGCTCCCACCGGCATGGACTCCAGGATCAGGCCCGCGATGACCGCCGCGAATACCGCAAAATAGTGCCACTGGCTGGCGTTCAGGCCCGCCGGAACTGGCATCAGGTACAGTGCGAGCCAGATCCCCAGCGGCGCGAGGGTCTTCCATTTGATGTTCACAGCCGTCCCCCCGTCTTCCCGGCGCCTTTCCGGAATAATAGCAAGGCCTGCAGAAACACCAAAGCTTTGCCGCGCTCTCCCATCGCGCGCGCCCTGCCCGGCTGCTACAATCGCGCCATGAGCTCCCGCGATTCCGCTTCGTCGGACATCACACCCGAAATACTGCTGCGCGCCTATGCCTCTGGCATCTTTCCGATGGCCGAAAGCGTCGACGATCCGACGCTGTTTTGGGTCGAGCCGGAAATGCGTGGGCTCCTTCCGCTCGATGGCTTTCGTATCAGTTCGCGGCTCAAGCGCACGGTGCGGTCGGATGTTTTCCGCATTACCGTCAACACCGCCTTCAAGGCCGTGATCGACGGTTGTGCGGCGCCGCATCCGGGCCGCGACGACACCTGGATCAACCGGCGCATCCGCGACCTCTACACTGGCCTGCACCAGATCGGCCATTGCCACAGCGTCGAGGCCTGGGCCGGCAACGATCTCGCCGGCGGGCTGTATGGCGTCAGCCTCGGCCGTGCCTTCTTCGGCGAGAGCATGTTTCATCACGCGCGCGATGCCTCGAAGGTCGCCTTGGTGCATCTCGTCGCGCGATTGATCGCGGGCGGATTCATGCTGCTGGATACGCAATTCGTCACCGCGCATTTGCGCAGCTTCGGCGCGATCGAAGTGCCGCGGCGACGCTACCGCGTGCTGCTTGATCAGGCGGTGGCGGGGAATGCTGAGTTTTCGCGGTTGCCGGCGCAGGTCGACGGCGCAGAGGCGCTGCGTATCATTGCCGCGCGCGAAGGCACTCGTTAGCCGTCATTGCGGGCGAAGCGAAGCAATCCAGAGCAGCAAGCAAGGCTGGATGCTTCGTCGCAAGAAGCTCCCCGCAAGGACGGCGGTGAACGCGGCGACCTGCTCACTGCCTGAAGATGTTGAAGAACGGATTCGTCTGTTGCTGCGGCGGCGGTTGCGGCCGCGGCTGCTCCTGGACCTGTTGTTGCGGCGGCAATTGCTGCGGCGGCGGGCGGGGCGCGGCCTGCTTTGGCGGCGCGCGCTTTTGCACCGGCGCGGGCGGCGGGGCTTTGGCGGATCGGGCTGCGCGCTGACGATGGTCTGCGACGGTCCTTTACAGTCGGTGAGCCAGATGTCGTAGATCGGATGCTCGACGCCGTGCAGGCCGGGGCTGGCTGCGAACATCCAGCCGGAAAAAATCCGCTTCACCTCGCCTTGCAGCGTGATCTCGTCGACCTCGATGAAGGCGTCGGTATTGGTGGTTTCCGTCGCCGGACGGGTGTAGCAGGCGTCGGTCTTCACTCGCAATGCGCCGAACTGCACGGTTTCGCCGATCTCGGCGTCAAAATTGATGATGCGCCCGGTGATCTTGTCGAGACCGGAAAAACTCGCCTTCTTGTTGACGATTTTGCTGGCCGGGGGCTCGGTGACGACCTCGTCGCCGGGCTGCAGGGTGGCCGGCGTCCCCGGTACCGCCTTGGGCTGGCGCTGCCCTGGCGACGGATTGGGTTGCGGCGGCGCGACCGCGACGCCTTGAGCCGGCAGCGGCGGTGCGACCGCAACCCCGGAGGGGGCGTTCTGCGGAATGACGGTGGTTCCGGGCGGCGGCGCCAACGGCTGAGACTGCACCGATCCCGGCGGCGGCACGCCCTGCCCCGGCGCCGGACGATTGGGCGTTGGCAGAATGCGGCCCTGCGGCAGTTCCGGGACTTCCTCTTCGTCGTCCGGTTGCTGCTGGACCTGGCCGCGCGGAACGTTGCCCGGCGGGCGCGGCGCGGGGTCGGAAAAAATATTGCCGAGCTGCGCGCGCGCCGGAGGCGCGATCGCCGATGTCGTGGCGGCGATCAAAGCCGCAAAACCCGTCAGGGCAATGGTTCGAAACATCCGGTACCCTAAGCGAATCAGGCTCACGACATTGTATCGGAGATCGTCTGGCCGCGGCCGGCCGCCCGCAATGCTCCGGTTAACACGCCGAATACGGCGGGGAAAGGGCGAGCCCGGATCGTCATTCCGGGATGCGCCTTTTCGAAATGACGACGTTTGAATAAGGCGCGCGGCTGGTCAGGCTGCGCTGCAAATGAAATAATCGGCCATGAAATCCGGAGCATCCGGAACAGAGGGGAAATGTCTGAAATGCCCGATCGTTTTCGTCTGGATGGCCGCGTTGCGGTGGTCACCGGTGCCGCCGGCGTCATCGGCAGCGCGACCATAAAGCTGCTCGCCGCGCGCGGCGCGCGCATCGTCGCGGTGGATCGCGATGAGAAGCAGCTGCTGGCCGCGATCAGGGATTTGCCGGCGCAGGCCGAGGCCTATCCGCTCACTGCGGACGTGACGCAGGAAAACGAAGTCGCCCATTACGTTCGCGCAACGATGGATAAATTCGGCGCCGTCGACGTGTTCTACAACAACGCCGGTATCGAGGGCGATATCACGCCGATCGTACGCTATTCGCTGCAGACGTTCCGCCGTGTACTCGACGTCAACGTCGTCGGCGTCTTTTTGGGCATGAAGCATGTGCTGCCGGTGATGTTGAAGCAGGATCGCGGCAGCATCATCAACACCGCATCGATCGCAGGACTGATCGGCTCGCCTGATATTCCGGCCTACACCGCCAGCAAGCATGCGGTGATAGGCCTAACCAAGACCGCGGCGATCGAATGTACCGGCACCCAGGTACGCGTGAACTGCGTCTGCCCAGGCCTGATCGACAGCCGGATGCTGAGCGCGATCGTCGAGGGCCGCAATCCCGGCAACGCGCCCGTCCCGAACGAAAAGATCGTCGATCGAACGCCGGCACGGCGGCTCGGCCTTGCATCCGAAGTCGCCTCGGTGGTGGCATTCCTCGCCTCGGACGAGGCGAGCTACGTCACCGGCTCCGCCTATACCGTCGACGGCGGACGAACCACCGCCTAAGGTCGGTTGTCATTCCAGAGCGCGCGGCGCGAATCCGGAATCCAGGATCGTTGCCCAGATTCCCGGTTCAACGCGAGGACGCGTGTTTTGGAATGGCAATAGTGAAATCAAAACCAGCAGGTTCGTCCATCATGCCCGTCGTTCTCGATCCGGATGCCGCCGCCGTCTACACCGCTTTTCAGAAAGCAGGACGCCCGCCCTACGAGAGCGGCTCGCCGGCGCAAGCGCGCGAACTGTACCTGAAGAACCGCGTCGCCACCAATCCGGAACCGCCCGAACTGGCGTCGGTCAAGGAGATCGCGATCCCCGGGCCCGCCGGCGCCGTTCCGGCGCGGATCTACACGCCGAAGACGCTCCGGCAAACCGACGGCATGGCGCCCTGCCTGGTGTTTTTTCACGGCGGCGGCTGGGTGATCGGCAGCCTCGACTCGCATGACGTAGCGTGCCGCACGCTGGCGCATGAGGGCGAACTGATCGTGATCTCGGTGGATTACCGGCTCTCGCCCGAGGCCAAATTTCCCGCCGCGGTCGAGGACTCCATTGCCGCGACAAAATGGATTTCTGAAAATGCCATGACCCTGGGCATCGATGCCGCGCGGCTGATGGTCGGCGGCGACTCCGCCGGCGGCAATCTCGCCGCGGTGGTCTCGATCCATGCCCGCGACGAGAGCGGACCGAAGCTTGCCGGCCAGGTGCTGATCTATCCCGGCACTGATTTCCGGATGACGCATCCCTCGCACCGCGAGCCCGAAACCAGCGTCTTGCTGACGCACTCGGTCATCCAGTGGTTCAAGAACCACTACCTGAACGGCCCTGAAGACATCGACGATTGGCGCGCTTCGCCGGCGCGCGTGGAAAATCTTGCAGGCCTGCCGCCGGCCTATGTCTTGACCGCGGGCGCCGATCCGTTGCGCGACGAAGGCGAGGAGTTCGCCAAACGGCTCAACGACGCCGGCGTACCGGTGACCTACAAGACCTATCCCGGCCAGTTCCACGGCTTCTTCACCATGGGCAAATTGCTGCCGCAGGCCATCGTCGCGGCAAAGGAAATCGGCGTATGGCTGAAGCAGTTGAATTGACGGCCCGGTCCACACATCGTCATTCCGGTCCTGCCAAGGACGCATCCCGGAATGCTACCGCATTCACTTGCGCCCAAGCGCCTGTATCACCGACGGAAGCAGTCGTGCTGCGACAAGAGCATGTCCATCGGCCGTAAGATGAACGCGGTCGGCTTGAAGATATTTTCGGGTAACGCCACTTCCGGTTACCGGGATGATTTTGATGCCGCGGCTGCGGAGCCTCGCAACGATCGAGGCGAAATCCGCTTTCTGATCGCCCAGACCTAATCTCCGCGCATTGTACGCGCCGCCGAGCGTTCCGAGCAGCACGATCCTGGTCCCCGCAGGAACGGCCTGATCAAGCCGGGCCAGCAGGTCCGCATTGGTGTTGCCGTTGACGCCCGCGTTGGCAACATGCGCGTTGTAGCCCTTTGCGGCGAGCATCCGCTCCAGTTGCGCCGGAAAAGCCTCCGAACTGCTGACGCCCCGGCCGGCCACGTTGCTGGCGCCCAGCGCTACGATCTGCGCATGCGCCGCACCGGCAAGACTTAACGCAGCCAACAACACTCCCGCGGCCAGGCGGACAACGGACCTCGCTCGGCCCTCACGCCTGCGTCGACGCATCGAATTCATGTCGGCATCCCGTCGTGGTTGGCAGCGACCTTGCCATTTCCCGACGGCGTCGCGGCCGCGCGCTGCACATTGATCCTTCGAAAACCACCGGCACACTAAAATACTTTGGTCTCGCGGAAGATGAGAACGCCGATCATGCAGGATGGCCTTATGTCTGAAATCGAGGGAAATACGGCATTTCAGACGCCAAGCCACCATGGCAGGATTGGAAATGACGCTATAAGCCTATTCAGTTACCCGGCGTCCAGGGCTGGTAATCGCCGGTCGCCGCAGGCCGCCGGCCGCTCGCCAGCGTCGAGCCGGACGGCCGGTAAGCCGCAGGCGTGCCCGTCAGGTTCGGGATATGCGGCTTTTCCCATTGATGCGGCGTGTAGGTTTCCTC
>NZ_CAXUNQ010000052.1:0-32411 GCF_964252615.1 uncultured Bradyrhizobium sp. | reverse complement strand
CTGCAAGGAACCGGGGTCCCGGTTCTGCGAAGCGGCATGAAGAATGCCGCATCGCGCCCGGGACACGGGTTGATCGTCTACGTCATGCCCGGTACAAGGCCGGGCAGCGGTTCTACGTCATGGCCGGGCTCGTCCCGGCCATCCACGTCTTGCTCAGAAAGAAAGACGTGGATGCCCGGCACAAGGCCGAGCATGACGGCGAGATGTGTCATCCAGCAGGACTTGTCCCGGCCAGCCACGTCTTTGCTTCTCACGACGCTCAAAACGTGGATGCCCGGGACGAGCCCGGGCATGACGCAGTAACGGTGATACGGCGAGTCTGGCGAACTCACGCCCCGTTGAGGAACTGCAGCGGATCGACCGGCGACGAGCCTTTCCGGATCTCGAAGTGGAGCTGCGGCGAGCCCACCTCGCCGGACTGGCCTGACTTGGCGATGATCTGGCCGCGCTTGATGGTCTCGCCGCGCTTCACCATCAGTTCGCTGGCATGGGCATAGGCGGTGACATATCCGTTGGAGTGCCGAACCAGGACCAGGTTGCCGTAACCCTTGAGCTCGTTTCCGGAATACGCGACCACGCCGTCTTCGGCGGCCTTGACCGGCGTTCCTTCGGGTACCGCGACGTTGATGCCGTCATTGGATTTGCCGTTGGTCTTGGCGCCATAGCCGGTGACGACGCGACCGCGCACCGGCCAGCGGAATGTCGGCAGCGCGCCGGTGGCTTCGGCCGTCTTGACCGGAGCCTCGGTGACGGCAGCCGCGGCTTCAGGCGTGGTAGTCGCCTGGGCAAGCCGCGCTTTTTCCTTTGGCGCAGGTTCAGTCGCAACAGCCGCTATCTTCGTGGCCGGCGCCGCTACCGCGACGGGTTGTGCGGCGGCAACCTGCGCGGGCTGCGTCGCGACCGGCGCCGCGGCTGACTTGGCGCCGGGCACGTTGATCTTCTGACCGAGTTTCAATTTGGAATTCGCGTCGAGGCCGTTGGCCTTCGCCAATTCCGCGGCGGGCACATGGTTGCGGTGCGCGATGCTCATCAGCGTATCGCCGCGATTGACGACATGTACGCTCGGCGGCGCGCTTACCGGGGCTGCGGCAACGGCAGGCTTCGGCGGCGCAGCGGGCGCAGGCGCTGCGGCGGCCGCCGCATGCGGAATGATCAGTTGCTGTCCGGGCTGCAGCGCGCGCGGCCCTTTGTAGCCGTTGGCCTGCAGGATCGCCGCCGCAGGGACGTTGTAGCGGCGCGACAAGGTCTCGAGCGTATCGCTGGTGCCGACGATGATGGCGGTACCGGCCTGGCGGCCGGGAGCGTGGGTTGCGGCGATCGAACGCGGCGCAACGGTGCCGGTGGTTTCGATCGGCGCCCGCGTCGGCGGCGAATAGGAAGCGATCCCGCGTCCTCCTCCGGAAACGCCGTCATGGGCGGCCGGGTAGGACTGCGGTGCTGCGATCGGCGGCGGCAAGGCCGAGGACTGATATTGCGGCTGCGGGCGCGCATATTGCGGCAGTTCGCGGCGCTCGACCTGGGGTTGGGGCTGGGGCGCGGCCACGGTGCCGGTGGTTTCCGGTTGCGCGGTAAAGGGATTGGAGAAGGAGTTTTGCGACAGGCGGGTCTGCATGTCGGCGCTGCAGCCGGCGAAACCAAAGGACATCAGCGCCAACACCGCGACTTGCGGGGTGCGGCGCGAGCGAAGCAACTCGACGACACGGGACATGGTTACTCACTCATACGCAACAAAAATACCTGAATTGAGTAAACACCTTCCCAGTAAACAACCCTTTAAGGTTACTTCCTCCTCTCCGTCCCATCCCCCGCGCATGACGGCGAGATGTGTGCATCCAGTAGGGCTTGACCCGGCAATCCATCCTCTTCGAAACGACTATTCCGAAGATCGAGGATACGCGGGTCAAGCCCGCGTATGACGAGGTGTGTGCATCCAGCAGGGTCGAGCCCGGCCGTGACGCCCTCGGCCTACAGCTCCCGCGCAATACCGGGAAGCGCAGGCACGAAGCGCACGTCAACCAGCGCCTTGCGCTCCAGGCCTGTATTAGTCCGGACGATGCGGATCAGGGTCTGGGTGCCATTGTGCGGACCGACCGGCGCGATCAGGATGCCGCCGGGTTCAAGCCGGCCGGTCAGGGCATGCGGTATTTCCACCATTGCGGCGGTGACGATGACGCGGTCGAAATCGCCGGCCCCGGCCGGGATGTCAAACCCGTCACCCAGCATGACTTCGACATTGTCGCAGTGCAGCTCGGCAAGCCGCTTGCGGGCGCTGTCGGCCAGGGTGCGGAAGCGTTCGATGGTCAAAACCTTGCCGCAGAGTTTTGAAAGGATCGCCGCCTGATAGCCGGAACCGGTGCCGATTTCGAGGACGCGATGCTCGGGCCGCACCTGCAATTGCTCGGTCATGTAAGCGACGACGAACGGCTGGCTGATGGTTTGACCGCAGGCGATGCCGAGCGCGGCGTCGCAATAGGCGTCCTTGCGATCCGCAGGCGCGACGAAGACGTCGCGCGGCACCACCTCCATGGCGTGCAGCACCCCTTGGTCGCTGATCCCGCGCCGTCGCAAGTTGAGCTGGAACATCATTTTTTCAGGCGGCGGCTTGTCGAATGCGGGCATGGCGATCTCGTGAAGGTTGCGAAGCTAACGCCTGCATGCGTTAATGCAACACGGCGGCGGTCGAGCGGACGATTTGGTTCCATTGATGGAACCGACGTTTGGTGGTAGCGTGCCTGACGCAATGTCCGGAAATCTCCTTGGAAAGGCGTCGCAATGGATGCGACGCAGGCGCTGCGGTGCGACGATCGCCCGCGCAGACGGAACACGTTGACATTGCGTTGAAGCGCGTTATTTGCAAACTTGCACGTGGGACATTCTGAGAACTTCGGACTGGGCGCAAGGAACTCCAACATGACCGCATCGCAGCCGCTGGGCGGCTCAGTGTTCCTCGTCGAAGACGAAGTCATGATCAGGATGATGGTGGCGGACATGCTGGACGAACTCGGTTACAGCGTGGCCGCCGAAGCCGGCGACATCAACGAGGCGATCAAGCTTGCGCAATCGACCGAATTCGATATCGCCATCCTTGACGTCAACGTCAACGGCAAGGTGATTTCCCCGGTCGCCGAACTGATCAAGGCCCGCAACCGCCCGTTCATTTTCGCCACCGGCTACGGCTCCCAGGGCCTGCCGGAAGAATATCGCGACCGGCCGGCACTGCAAAAGCCGTTTCAGATCGAGACGCTCGGCAGGATCCTCGAAAGCGCGCTCAAGGGCGCGACGGTTTAGGCGGTCAAATCGCCCGACCTGATGAGCACCGCATTGCTGCTGCGCCCTTGGTGTCGATCCGGCCGAGTTCCGAAGCGGGCAATCAGGCCGGCACCCTCACTGGCTGGCTTGCGTTTTCAGGCTGTCTACCGTCAACGCTTTGCCGGGGACGATAAAGACGAAATATCCGATGGCGGAGAGGCCGGCGAGCGCCCCCATCGCTATCTGATACGCAGCTTCAATCCCTTTCGATGGGGACACCCATGAAACCACAGAACCGAAGCTCCATTGCCAGAGGAAAACTCCGATAAAGAGAAGGAGGTTGAAGAATGCGATGGCGCGCCCCGCCTCGGACGGCTGTGAACGCTGCCCGACAAGTGGATGTGTGACGGAGAGCGGCCAAGCTGAAATGCAGTAGAGCGCGAACATATACCAATCGGCACGCGGACCCATTAAAGCGATGAACATCAAAAGAGCGACACTCAGCGGCGTCCACCTCCGCAACAGGACTTCGCCGTCTCGCGCAGATTTGTTGAACTTCGGGGACAGGTAGCCCATGAACAAGAAGGTGATGAGCATGATGACGTTGATGTAGAGCAGTTTCAGCGATGCCCCCCGAGTATCTTCACCTCGCAATTGTGTTAGCCATGGACCGATCCATAATGTCTGGACTGCGACCAGGATCGCGTAATTGAAAAAGCCGAGTGCGCCGAGTTTCCACGTGTATCCTGTCCGGACGATCGTCAAATACCCCCTGACAAAGTGCTGCAGAGCCTGCGTTCCCACAGACTGATGTCTCGGTGCTTTTGATGCGACAAGGAATGCCACGGCTGCGAACAGAAAACCCAACGCGATAAAAAGCGACGGCCACCCAAAGCCTGTCGCGATGCTTTCAGACGGCAGCGTACCCAGCACAAGACCGAGTGCGCCAGCCATGAGCATCCACGAATTGAGGCGCTGCTGTTGCGCCGGCGTCATCCATAGACGGGCGGCAGTCAATGGAGCAATGAGACAGGCGCTGACACCGACGCCGCTCAGAAGTCGGGCGCCGAACAGCCCGGCATACGACCCGGCCGCAGCGAACATGAAACATGATAGCGCCGCAATACCCAGCGAAGCGACCAGGACGGCACGAACTCCGAACCGATCTAGCAGAACTCCCATCGGGAGCTGCATGATCGCGAACGATGCAAAATACGAACCGGCGAGCAGGCCAAGTTCGGCCGCTGAAATGGCGAATTGTGCAGTGAACATCGGCGCTAGGGCAGCGGTCACGCCGCGAAGCTGCGATGACAGCAAATAGCCTGCTGCGAAGATCACCAGGACGAAAATGCCCAGGTGATCTTTATTTGCACCTGCGTGGTTCAGCTCCATACAGTCAACGGTTCCTTGTCACCTCTGTAACCGAGAAACCCTGATATCGTCAGACGATCAATGCCCTCGCCGGGCAGCACCGCGTGGAGCTTCCGCGCATTGAAAAAGATCAGATCCCCGTTTTCAGGTTTCGTCGTATAATCACATGGTCCAAGTTGGTCGAGCGGGATAGCATAGTCGTCGCCCCGCTGCTCGAGGAATTCGGCATCGGAAATCTCGTGATTCCACATGCCGAGTTCGCCGCCCTTCGCGGGGACATCAATGTAGATATTGACGCCGAATTGACTGATCAGCGAGTTCGCTTCGGGCGTATCGGGAGCGTGTCGCGCGAACATGTCGTGATGGGCCTTAAGGGGAATGCCCGGCTTCATGCATCGCGAAAGGCCAACAAACATCTTCTTGCCGTAGAGCGTCTGCAGCGTGCATCCACCATTCCAGACCTCGTCGATGACACACCGAAACGTGTCCATCGGACAAGGATAGGGAGCGCAGGCCGAGCGCAGCCGATTGATGTTGTCTATCGCCGTTGCAAAGTAGTGATCGATGATCTCCTTGGTCTTGGCGGTCTCAAAATAGGACATGCCGATACGACCGACCTTCGGAGCGTTGAGATAATCATTGTAGCCGGTAGATTTCAATCCCTTGGAGATCTGCTTGCACGCATTATCATCGATAAAGCGAGGTATGCGAAGCACCTGAATTTCATTCCGGATCAATGCGACCAAGTCTTCGAGTGCAAGCGTGGAAGAAACGCGAACTGGGTTGGTGGCGAATGCGGTTGCCGTGCGGGGATGGGCAATATTCATGGTATCAACTCCAGTAGGTGAGCGGCACGGTATCACCGCGAAATCCGATGAAAAAAGAGACTGCCGTACGCGACATGCCGCGTGGCGGGGCGACAGCGTGTATCTTCCGAGAATCGAAAATTAGCAGATCGCCGAGGCCAGGTTTTACGACGACATCAGGCGGTGGCAGATCGTCAATGGCGATGCCGTACTCGCCTTGACGCTTTTCGTCGAACTCTTCGGTGGTCATGTTGCGATGCCACATGAGAAGTTCACCGCCAACGTCGGGGACCTGGAAATAAATATTGCCGGCGAATTGCGCAATCAGCGACTCCGCCTCTTCGATCCCCGGCGCATCTTCCGAGAATATGTCGTGATGCGCCAGAAATGTCGTATTCGGCTCGACCATTCGCGAAAGACCGACGAACATCTTACGGCCGAACATCGTCTGGAGGTTGGCGCCAGCGGGCCAAATCTCGTCGAGAAGGCAGCGGAGGGTGTCCAGCGGCGACCCGAACGGCTCGCACGCCTTCCGGAAATCGTTCTGATGTTCCCGCGCCACCACGAAGTACTTGTCGATAAGCTCGGGCTTGAGCTCGGTCTCGTAGAAGGCCATCCCGATCTTACGGACTTGCGAAACGTTGATGTAGGGTTGGAAGCCGAGCGTCGTCTGCCCTTTGGTAATCAAATCGCAGGAGACGGAACTGGCGAAAGACCTGACGCGTATAACGCGAAGATCCCCTTGAGCTAGAGCCTTGAGATGATCGCTTTTCAAACCGTATTTGTCGGTCTCGACGACATAGCTTGCGCTGCAGTCTTGCTGACGGTCCCGAAAACTCTCGGTTTTATCTAACGATGCGATTGCCATTTTTCCCTCTAGAACCGTTTTTCGTGAGAATTCGGCCTAACGGCACCGGACAAAACGAACACCAAAAAGGTTGTCCTCTGTCCGGCCAAGTCAGGTTTGATTGCAGCTTGCCTTGTGCAACCCATAGTCTATTGAATTTGCCTTGCGCAACCCGTAGCTTATTAAATGAACTTTAAATATCGCTCGGGCGGTAACCCTGTCTTTCCATTCTGTCACGAATGCAGAAAAGGACGATGCTCACACCTGAACTGCATTTGTTTGTTCGGCTGTCGGACCACGGCACCTTCGCGGCTGTTGCAGAAGAGACCGGGCTAACACCGTCAGGCGTGTCCCGTATGTTATCGCGGCTAGAGCAGCGTGTTGGCATGAAACTGCTGCACCGCTCAACGCGGAAGCTGACCTTTACAACGGAAGGTCAAATCGTTTTGGGTTATGCCCGCCAAATGCTGGCTCTGGCCGAAGCAGCCGAATGTGACATTTCCCAGACCCATGGGGCGGTAAAAGGTCATTTGCGAGTGAACTGCGGTACGGCGTTTGCACGGTATAAGTTGGCGCCGCTTCTCCCGAAATTCCTATGCCGATATACAGATGTCACGATAGACGTTTCGGTTTGCGATCATCGCATCGATCCCGTCGAAAAGCGGATCGACGTTACAATTCGCGTCGGGGTGCTTGAAGACAGTGACTTGATCGCAGCGCGCTTGGGCACTGTCCGGCGCATTATAGCAGCGAGCCCGGCCTATCTTGCACGAAGTGGAACGCCAATAACGATCGCTGATCTCGTCAACCATGACTGCCTATTGCTGACAGGTTTTTCCAGACAGGCCATGTGGCCGTTTATCGAGGACGGCAAAACGGTCGAAACTGCCGTGCGCGGAACTGTCACGTCCGATAGCGCCGATACATTGCTTCGAATGGCTATTGAAGGTGTGGGTATCATCCGCATGGGAGATTTTCTCGGTGAAAAGGCTTTGGCAGACGGCCGCCTGATTGAGCTCTTTAAGGACCGGCACGACGACGATCCCAAACCAATTTCCATGCTCATGCTGCCAGGGCGCCAGAACATTCCTCGAATTCGAGCTTTTGTCGATTTCCTGAAGGACAATATTTGAGCTTTGAAAGGGTCTGTCGGCCGATGCTTAGGAAATCTGTTTGCGGTAGCGGACTTGAACGCGACTACAGTGTGGCCGCCGACACCGGCGACATCAACGAGGCAAGAAGGATTTGCGACACGGATGGATTGCCGGTCAAGCCTGCAATGACGCCTCGGATGGGTCTTGGCCTTCGCGGGGACCACGAGGCCTATTTCAGCGTCGCCGTGAGCGCTTCCGAAAATTCTTCGTCGGTGCGGTCGAGCCGCAGCGGAGTTACCGATACGTAGCGCGCCGCAAGCGCCGCAAGGTCGGTTCCCTCCGCCGGCGTATCGATCTGTGCAAGCCGTTCAAAGCCGATCCAGAAGTACGGATTGCCGCGGCCATCGCGGCGCTGGTCGACCTTTAGAAACCCCAGATTGCGCTTGCCCTGCCGCGTCACCTTGACCCCCAGCACCTCGTCGGGAGCGACGGCCGGAAAGTTGACGTTGATCACGGTGTTCCTGGGTACCCCGGCGTCGATCACCTTGCGCAGGATCGACGGACCGAATTGCAGCGCGGTGTCCCACAGCGGCGCGTTGCGGGTTTCCATGCTGAACTCCTGGCTCAGCGCGAACGACGGAATCCCCAGAATGGTGCCTTCCAGCGCACCGGCAATGGTGCCGGAATAAACCACGTCCTCGGCGACGTTGCGGCCCTTGTTGACGCCGGACAGCACCAAATCGGGCCCCTTCTCGCCGAGGATGTGCCGCGAGCCCATGATCACGCAATCGGTCGGCGTGCCCCGCACCGCAAAGTGGCGCGGGCCGACTTCGCGCAGGCGCAGCGGATCGTTCAACGACAGCGAATGCGAGACGCCGGACTGATCGAGCTCCGGCGCCACCACCCAGACGTCGTCGGACAACGCGCGCGCAATCTCCTCAACGACCTTGAGGCCGGGGGCATGAATGCCGTCGTCATTGGTACACAGAATCCGCATCGGCCCGCATGCCCTTTTCGATCCATTCCACGGTTGCGTGGCGGCACGTATTATCCGCTGATCGCCGCAGTGGCAAACGCGGCGAACCCATCGCAGATGGCTGTCATCGACAATTCGAATATGCTCAAAGCCATGCGACGCCAGCGACATTGCGCTGGCTTAAGAAGCACGATGCCGGCTTTAAACCGGCTCTTTCTGACGCGGATTATTATAGGCCTGTTCGCCGAGCCTGAGCTGCTTGGCCGTGACAAACCGTGCGCCGACCAGTTCGCCGCGGCGCCAGGCCCGCAGGCAGACGCGGACGACGGTGCCGCACGACGTGAATGCCAGGCCGAACAGTTTCGGCATCGCCAGCGCGCCGACATCGAGACAGACGCCGCTTTCGGAAATATCGACGATGAAGCATTCGATCCAGGGCGCATCAGGCGCGGGGATAACGAAGCCCGGCCGCCGATACTCGATCCGTTCGTGCCTGCGCTCGCCGAGGTCTTTGCGGTGTCTCGCCATACGCCTTCCTCACCCAAATACCGTAGGCGAAAATTCTTGAGCGGGGGTTATCGAGCAAAGTTAATCAACAATTGCCCGTACTTAGGTTCCATTGCCGGAACTCCGCGGCACTTAAGTTGCGCCTTTTGTACCGATCTACCTTGTGCTGCGCGGCGAACGCAGGTGGGACCGCCGGAGTGTGCAAAGCGGCGGCCCCGGTGTCTCGCAATTGAAATCGTGGCCGGGAAGTGCGGCTTCGCCGGCCAGCTCTGCGCGACCTGATAACGCTAGCTGTTCGATGGATGCCCGCAATGCGATCCTGATTTTAACCTAACCGGTCAACCTTACTGCGTCGTCACAAAGCGGGCGCCCCGGCGGCTTGGGAACCTGCATCACGGAATGATGTGTTTGCGTGATGCCGCAGGTTGTGGAACGCTCCGTCAACGGCCCGAGGTGCAGGATGCCGACGACAAACGCGAATTTCGATACTTTCGGCGATCGCGGTCCGCTGTTGCGGTGGCTGGTCTTCACCGGACTGTGTGTATTTGCCACCGTGCTGCTGTGGCGCTATGGGCTGATCGGCCAGATGGTGGCGGGCGATCGCACCTACCTCTCCTCGATCATCGCCCTGCTCTACGTCGCGGCGTCCATGCATTGCCTGTGGCGCACGATCGTGATCTCGCGCGAGGCCGATGCGGCCCGCCGCAGCGGAGCCTTGATCGCGGCCGGATCGGGTGGTCTTGCCCTGGAGGGCGACGCCATTGTCGTCAAGGGCCTGGGCCGGCTCCCGTCCTGTCTGGTTTCGTCCCATATCCACGATCTCGCGGTCAAGGCGCGGTTGCAGGGCGCGCGCCGGCTTGACCAGACGCTGCTGCTGCGCGGGCTCGCCGGCCGGCTGCGCGGCTCCAACCAGTTCGGCGCCTTCGCCAGCGACACGCTTATGAAGCTCGGCCTGCTCGGCACCATCATCGGCTTCATCATGATGCTGGCGCCGATCGCCGGCCTCGACACCGGCGACCGAAGCGCCATCAAATCCTCGATGAACGTCATGAGCGGCGGCATGGCGGTCGCGATGTACACCACCTTGGCCGGTCTGGTCGGCTCGATCCTGATCCGGATCCAGTATTACATGCTCGACGATGCGACCGCCAAGCTGTTCGCCTATGCCGTCGGCCTCACCGAAGTTCGCGTCATTTCGATCCTCGAACATCAGCCCGAGGCCGCGGAATGATCGACGAGTTCGGCCTCATGCCGCAGGACGAGCCGTTCGATCCGTTCGCGGTCATGCTGTTCAAGGCGCTGCAGGTGATCGCCTTTTTGTTCTTCATCGCGCTGCTCATCATCGTGCCGGAGGCAAAGGACGGCAAGATCGACACCAAGGCCGAATTCCTCGTTACCATCGGATGGCCCGACAAACATCCCGACGACATCGACCTGTTTGTCCAAGACCCGCTCGGCAACATGGTATGGTATCGGCGGCGCGAGGCCGGGTTCATGGTGCTCGACCGCGACGACCGCGGCGGCGCCAACGACTTCATCATGGTCAACGGTCAAAAGGTCCACTCGCCGATCAGGCAGGAAACGGTCAGCATCCGCGGCATCGTCGCCGGCGAGTATACCGTCAACGTCTATCATTTCATCGCGATGGGCCGCGAGCCAGTGCCGGTTTCGGTGAAGGTGGAAAAACTCAATCCGGTCGTCCAGGTCGTTCATTACGACACGCTGATGCTGGAGCGCGCCGGCGTCGAGCGTACCGCCGTTCGCTTCTCGGTCGACGACGGCGGCGCGGTCACCGACGTCAACAGCCACGAGAAGTCGCTGCTGCAGACGCTGCGCAATCCGCGCCGCAACGCGGGCTGACGAGAATGGGACTGCAGACGGAAATTGTCGGCCTCTCGATCGCCTACACGTTGCTGGCGGCGCTGCTCCTGGTCATCGCCCTGCGCGCCAGCATTCCGTGGCCGCTCAAGATCGCAGTTGCTCTTGTCACCGGCGCTTTCTATTGCCTGGCGTTCTTCCGCACCGAAGGGCTGCCCGGATGGTCGGCGGTCGCGCCATTGCCCGCTCAGTTCCAGTTGCTCTGGGCGCGGGTGGTCGAGCCCAATCCGCTCGATCAGGATCCCGGGGCGGTGCATGTCTGGGTGGAGGAGATGGATGCTGCCAATCTTCCGAGCGGCCAGCCGCGGGCCTATCGGCTGCCTTATTCGCCCGCGCTCGCGCGCAAGGTGGAAGCCGCGCGCGAACAAATCCTGAAAGGTCATCCGATCGGAGGACGCGCGGTCGATATCGGGTCCGGCAACGGACAGGCCGCGCCCGAAGGCCCCGCCAATGTCTCCACGCTTCGCCCCTCGGCTGCACCCGGCGGCGATCCCGCCAGCGGCGGCCCGCTCGATCTCTCCTTCCTGATGGGCCAGTCCGGCAGCATCGAATTCGAGCTGCTGCCGAGTCCGATATTGCCGGCGAAGGATCTGCCGCCGGAGGATGCCGGCGGTGAGACGCAGCGGCCGCGCGGCCAGCGCTGAGCATGATCGGGCGGGAACGAGCGCGAACCTTGAAAGACCGTCATTCCGGGGCGCGCCTCCTGGCGTAAACCCGGAATCCATATTAACGGTGGTGGTTATGGATTCCGGGCTCGCGCTACGCGCGCCCCGGAATGACGATCCGGTGGAACGTGGCGTGACTAGTTTTTCTCGACCACCTTCACCCCGCCCATATAGGGCTGCAGCACCTCGGGCACGGCGATCGAGCCGTCCTCCTGCTGATAGGTTTCCATCACCGCGATCAGCGCGCGGCCCACCGCGGTGCCGGAGCCGTTCAGCGTATGCACGAAGCGCGGCTTGTTGCTGGAATCGCGATAGCGCGCGTCCATGCGTCGCGCCTGGAAATCGCCGCACACCGAACAGCTTGAAATTTCGCGGTAGGCGCCCTGCCCCGGCATCCACACCTCGATGTCGTAAGTCTTCTGCGCGGAGAATCCCATGTCGCCGGCGCACAGCGTCATGACGCGGTAGTGCAGGTCGAGACGGCGCAGCACTTCCTCGGCGCTGCTAAGCATGCGCTCGTGCTCGTCGCCGCTGGTCTCCGGCGTCGTGATCGACACCAGTTCGACCTTCGTAAACTGATGCTGCCGGATCATGCCGCGGGTATCTCGGCCCGCCGCTCCTGCCTCGGCGCGAAAACAGGGCGTCAGCGCGGTGAAGCGCAGCGGCAGTTGTTTGTCGTCGAGGATGGATTCGCGGACGAGGTTTGTCAGCGGGACTTCGGCGGTGGGGATGAGCCAGTACGCCTGTTTCATTGGCGCGTCGAAAGACTTGCCCGCCGCAATCGCTTCCTCGCCGAACTCTTCCAAAGTGCCGACTGCAAACTGATCTTCCTTGAATTTCGGCAGTTGTCCCGTCCCGAACATCACATCATCGCGCACCATCAGCGGCGGATTGATCTCGGTGTAGCCATGCTCGTTGGTATGCAAGTCGAGCATGAACTGACCGATCGCGCGCTCCAGCCGCGCCAGTCCCTTCTTCAGCACGACAAAACGCGCGCCGCTCAGCTTCGCCGCGGTTGCGAAATCCATGTAGCCAAGTGCGGCGCCGATATCGTCATGCGGTTTCGGATTGAACGCGTAATTGCGTATCTTGCCGAACACGTGGCGCTGCACATTGCCGTGCTCGTCGACGCCCTCGGGCACATCGTCAGCCGGCAAGTTCGGAACCGCCGCCAGTTCTGTCGCAAGCTCTTCGTCCGCCGCCTTTGCCGCGGCTTCCAACTGCGGCATCGTCGTCTTTAATTCTGCGACTTCAGCCATCAGTTTCGCCGCGCGCGAATCATCCTTCGCCTTCTTGGCGTCGCCGATTTCCTTCGATGCGGAATTGCGCCGCGTCTGGGCCTGCTCCGACGCCAGGATTGCCGCGCGGCGCTTCTCGTCGACCGCCAGCAGCGACGCCGACATCGGTTGCAGCCCGCGACGCTTCAGCGCCGCATCAAAGGCTTGCGGATTGTCCCGGATCGATCTGATGTCGTGCATGACCACAATTCCTGCGTCATGGCCGGGCTCGTCCCGGCCATCCACGTCTTGATTGCAAGGTCTGTAAAAGACGCGGATGCCCGGGACAAGCCCGGGCACGACGAATAGGCGGTGTCGGCCTAGCGGAGGCGTTCGATGAGCGCCAATATGCCGATCCCGGCGGCGACTATTCCGCCCAGGCGCACGGTCAAGCGTAGGGTCTGGGTATCAATCGCTGCCTGTAAGGTATCGATCCTTCCCGCCAACCTGGCCTCCAGGGAATTGATCGATGCCTGCAAGTCCTGCCGGGTCACCAGTTCGATCATGATGAATTCACGCGCGGCTTCCGCATGGCCCTCGGCCTGCGGATTTGGAATCCCGGCTTCCCGCAATCGCTTGGCATAGCCTAATGTATCAAACGCCCAAGCCATCGTCTTCTCCCAATGGCTTGATTTAAGCATCCAGAAAACCGCTGCGCCACAACTCGCCGTTGAAAGTCCGGAATTTTTGCGAAACGCCCTACTCCGCGGGCTTCGGATTGGGCGGGGCCGCGGACGGTGTCGCCGCCTTCGCCGCTGCCGCTTTCTTCTCCACCATCGCAACCGCAACGATCGAACCCTCATACAGCGCCAGCAGCGGGATCGCGAGGGAGGCCTGGCTGATCACGTCGGGCGGCGTCAGCACGGCGGCGATGACGAAGGCGATGACGATGAAATAGCGCCGTTTTTCGCGCAGCATTTTCGAACTGACGATACCGATCCGCCCCAGCAGGGTCAGGATCACGGGCAGCTGGAATGCAACGCCGAACGCGAAGATCAGCGACATCATCAGCGACAGATATTCGCCTACCTTGGGCAACAGTTGAATTTGCGCGGTTTCCGCGCTGCCCATCTGCTGCATGCCGAGCGAGAACCGCACCAGCATCGGCAGCACCACGAAATACACCAGCATCGAGCCGAGCACGAAAAAGAATGGTGTCGCGATCAGATAGGGCACGAACGCCCCGCGCTCGTGCTTATAGAGGCCCGGCGCCACGAATTTATAGATCTGCGTCGCTACAATCGGAAACGAAATAAAACCGGCGCCGAACAGCGCCAGCTTCAGCTGGGTCAGGAAATATTCCAGCAGCGCGGTGTAGATGAATTTCGAATTTTCCGGCCCCGCCACCCATACGAACGGCCACACCAGCACGTTGTAGATCTGTTTGGCGAAGAAGAAGCAGAAGATGAAGGCGACACCAAAACCGAGCAGCGCCTTGATCAGCCGCGAGCGCAGCTCGATCAGATGATCCATCAACGGCGCTTTGCTGGCCTCGATATCCTCGTCGCTCATGACGCTTTGGCGTCCTTGAGAATGTCGGGGTTTTCGATCGGCGCGGGCGGCTCGGCCGGCGGCATGGCGTTGCGGGCTTCCTGCCTGACCGGCGGCCGCTCGGTCACCGAGTCTGGTGCCACTTCGGCAAATGTCGCGGCGGTCGGCGGCTCCGGCGTGGTGGGCATGACCGGCGCATCGCCCGATGTCGCCGGCGCATCGCCCGATGTCGCCGGCGGCTCGATCGCGGGCTTGTCGATGTCATCGATCCTCAGCGCCTCGCCGACGTCCTTCTGCAAGGAGGTCATGATGTTGCCGCTGGAGAGACCGGATGCCGCTTCCTTGACCTCGTCGAAGGTTTTCTTCAGGTCGGCCATTTCGGCCTCGCGCATCGCCTCGTTGAACTGGCCCTGGAATTCGGCGGCCATCTTGCGCGCCTTGGCCATCCATTGCCCGACCATGCGCAGCACGCCCGGCAGCTCTTTCGGGCCGATGGCGATCAGCGCGACAACCGCGATGACGACCAGTTCACTCCAGCCGATGTCGAACATGAAAAGTTCCGCTAGCGCAAGGCTTTAGGCGTGCCCGCGTGTTCTGGTCCGGTTTTGCCGCAATCCTGCCGCAAGATCAACGTTTGGCCGCGGGTTTGCCGCAACGGTGCCGCAAGACTTTTCCCGTTCAAACGGCTTTCCGGATCAAACGGCTTTGCTGCCGACATCCGTCCGCGCTGCGGTCGGCGCCGGCGCAGTGTGATCGATGGTCTTGACCGGCTCCGGCTTTTCCGCAGCCTTGTCGTCGTCCTGCATGCCCTTCTTGAAGGCCTTGATGCCCTGCGCGACGTCGCCCATCAGGTCGGAAATCTTGCCGCGGCCGAACAACAACAGGACGACCGCGATCACGACGATCCAGTGCCAAATGCTAAGCGAACCCATCCTGCAACCCTCCAAACACGCGGCCGTCAAACCGGCCTCTATTTGCTCCGGAACGTAGGCTCGGGAGGTGTCAAAAACAAGGACTTAAGGCTCGTCGCATTGACCGCAGAGGCGACCCTTTGCCGCTATTGTTAACCTGCGATCGCAGCCATCCGAACTCAGCCGCCGCCGTCCGTCTCGGGCTCCACGGCCGGCGCCAGCGCCAGCTCCAGATCGCCGATGTCGAGCGGGTCCTCGTCATCGCGCAACGCCGGGTCATCGGACGGCGCCGGCACGCTGAAGCCGGACGGCAATCGCGAATCCAGCAACCCCGTCCCCTTCAGTTCATCGAGACCTGGCAGGTCGCCGAGCGCCTCGAGGCTGAATTGCGACAGGAAAGCTTCGGTGGTGCCGAACGTCAGCGGCCGTCCCGGCGTCTTGCGCCGTCCGCGCGGCCGCACCCAGCCGGTTTCCAGCAGCACATCGAGCGTGCCCTTGGACGTAATGACGCCCCGGATATCCTCGATCTCCGCGCGCGTCACCGGCTGATGGTAGGCGATGATTGCGAGCATCTCGATGGCGGCACGCGACAACCGCCGCGTTTCCGTACTTTCCCGCGTCATCAGCCACGATAGATCGCCCGCGGTGCGGAAGGACCATTTGTTGGCGACGCGAACGAGGTTGACCCCGCGCGAGGCGTAATCCGCCTGCAACTGCGCCAGCGCGGCCTTGACGTCGATGCCATCCGGCATCCGCTTTGCGAGGGCTGTCTGATCGAGCGGCTCGGTGGAGGCGAACAGCAGCGCTTCCAGCAGCCGCAATTCCTCGGGACGCGCTTCCGGATTTTCGGAGCGGTCCTCGACATCCGCGATGCGTTTTTCCGCCAGGCTTGCCATGGCTCGTTTCCCTTCTTCCAGTAACGCCTAGTTACCCTTGCGGCACATCCGGCGCCGCCAACGCGCCGGGCATCGCTTGCGGTGGACGCTTGCGAAAATACAGCGGTGCAAACGCTTTCTTCTGGTGCAACTCGACCTCGCCTTCCCGAACCATTTCCAGCGCCGCGGCGAAGCTGGATGCGAAAACGGTAGCCTTTTGCGAGGGATCGACCACATAATTGATGAGGTATTCGTCGAGACGGCTCCAGTCTTCGGCCATCCCGACAAGGCGTTCGAGCGACGCCCTTGCCTCCGTCAACGACCACACCGTGCGTCGTGCCAGATGCACATTGGCGAGCACGCGTTGCTGGCGCTGGGCGGCATAGGCGGTAAGCAGATCGAACAGCGTGGCGGTAAACCGCGGGTGGCGGATTTCGGCGATGGATTCGGGCTGACCGCGCGGAAAAATGTCGCGCTGCAATTGCGGCCGATTCATCAGCCGGTTCGATGCTTCGCGAATGGCCTCCAGCCGACGCAGCCGGTTGGCAAGGGCGGTCGCCATTTCCTCGGCACTGGGACCATCCGGCGTCGCCGGCTCCGGCAGCAGCAGGCGCGATTTCAGGAACGCCAACCATGCCGCCATCACCAGATAATCGGCGGCAAGTTCGAGGCGAATTTTTCGCGCGGCCTCGATGAAGACGAGATACTGATCGGCCAGCGCTAAAATGGAAATCTTGTGCAGATCGACCCTCTGCTGCCGCGCCAGTGCGAGCAACAGGTCGAGCGGCCCCTCATAGCCTTCGACATCGACCACCAGCGACGGCTCATCGGCGGCGAGTTCTGCGGGCCGTCCGGTTTCAAACGACAGAATTTCCGCGCTCATGCGCTGACCTCTGCACGCCGCACCAGTTCATCCAACTCAGCCCGCGCCGCGGCACGATCGAGGGGCTGCGCAGCCTTCCGCGATGCCAACGCCCGGCTGGCACGCTCGAGCGCCTTGCCCGCCAGCTCCGGCGTCTCGCGCGCGACTTCGCGCATTTCGTCGAGCGTGCCGTTGCAGTGCAGAACCATGTCGCATCCGGCCGACACAATTGCTCGGGTCCGCTCGGCGATCGACCCTGCCAATGCATTCATGGAAACGTCGTCACTCATTAACAGACCCTGAAACCCGATTTGACCGCGAATCACCTGTTCGATGATTGTCGCAGAAGTCGTCGCCGGTTGGGCAGGATCAAGCGCGCTAAACACAACATGCGCAGTCATGGCCATCGGCAGGTCGGCCAATGGTTGGAAGGCTGCAAAATCGGTCCGTTCGAGTTCCGCTCGCGGCGTGTCGACCACCGGAAGTCTGAAGTGGGTATCGGCGGTTGCCCGGCCATGACCCGGAATATGCTTCAGCACCGGCAGTACGCCACCCTGCTCAAGTCCTTCAGTCACGGCACGCGCGATGGCTGCAACCTTACCGGGCTCGGTTCCATAGGCCCTGTTACCGATTACAGCATCCGCACCGGCGACGGGGACGTCCGCCAGCGGCAGGCAATCGACGGTCACGCCGAGTTCGATCAGATCTGCGGCGATCAGGCGCGCGCTCAGCCGCGCCGCCGTAAGGCCAAGCCTGGGGTCGATGTCGTAAAGCGCGCCAAATACCGCGCCCGGCGGATAAGCGGGCCAGTGCGGTGGTGCGAAGCGTTGGACCCGCCCCCCTTCCTGGTCGATCAGGACGGGCGCACCAGAATTATCAACGGATGTTCTTAATTCTGTTATTAATTCAAGTACTTGAGTAGGCGTGTCAATGTTACGCTTGAATAAGATAAATCCCCAGGGCCGCTCCGCGCGCAGGAACGCTCGCTCATCGGCGGTCAACGTGAATCCCGATACACCCGATATGAATGCGCGCGTTATCATGGCGCGGATTAGACCGCGCGCAGGCCGGGGGTCAAGGAAATGGCCATTAATTCCTTTGGATGACTAGTTCTTTTGAACCACGCACTGTCCGCCGGCGGTTTTCAGGCTACCGCAGACCTGTGCCGCCTCCTCGGAGGATCCGAACGGCCCGAGCATGGCGCGGTAGTAGACGCCCTTGTCGCCGAGGTCGGCACGCTTGATCAAGGGGGTCCGGGAGCCCAGCACCGAGGGGAACTTGCCCTGCAGGGCCCGGTAGGAGGCCTGCGCATCGGCTTCGCTTCGCTGCGAAGAGACCTGAACCACATAGCTGGTACCGCCGGCAGGTGCCGCCTGCGGCGACAGCGACAGCGGTGCATTGGCCGACGCGTTGGCGTTGGCGGCCGGCGTCGGAACGCGCGCTGCCGCCGGCGCTGGCACTGGACGCGGGGCAGTTGCAGGCTTCGGCGCCGGGGTTGCCGCCACATCAGCCGGGTCGCCTTTGACCGCTAATGTTCTGATCTTGCGTGGCTCGTCACCACCCATCGTGCCATTGGCGGCAGCGGAGACTGGTTTGGCACCCGGCGCCACGCTTGCCGCCGGCGGCGGATTGGCATTGGTGTTCAGCGGCGGAAATACCACGCGCGTCCCGGCCTGGGCATTGACGTCGACCGGCGCTTCCTCACGCGGGACGATTTTCTCGGCGCCGCTGGACGTCATGCGGTCCGGTACTTTGGCGGCGGCATCTCCGGATGGAGCTGGAACGATTTTGGTCGGACCGGCGTCGGCCCGGATGATCGGCGGCTCGCCGCTCCGCGGCGATCCGATATAAGTGCGATAAGCGAACGCACCCCCGGTACCGACGACCGCCAGCGCAAGGACGGCAGCTACCGTGATCATGCCGCCGCGGCGCGGCTTCGGATTTTCCATCGCTTCCTCGCCATAGCCGTCCTGATAAGCATAGGGATCGGGCGTATACGCCGGGTCGTGCTCCTCATGCGCGCCGGGGTCGGGCTGGCCATAGAGGGCATCGTCATAACGCGCCGGATCAGCCTGCGGATGTTGCTCGGTATCGGCTGCGAATGGCGGAGCCTCGTGGTACTCCGGTTCGGCGGGCGGATGCGCGGCAGCGTAACGGCGCAACGGGTGCACAGAGAGGTCGAGATCCTGCTGTGAGGCGGCTTCCTGCTGAGCAGCGCGCTGCATCCATGACGGCGGCCCGGCTGCCGGAGGTTCTTCGATTTCCGGTCCCTGCTCCGGCGGATAATAGGGAGCGGGTTCGCGCGGCGGCATCGGCTGATTGGCGCGGCCAAAGCTGGCGAATGGATCGGTTTGTCCGATCAGCCGCGCCAGCTCGGCCAAGGGGTCGCTGTCGCCCTTGGCGGGCGCGTGCTGCGATCCGCGATCGTCGTCGTCCGCGGGAAAAGGTTTGTCCTGGTATCGATCAGCCATCGTGATGATGCGTCCCCTTCGGGAAAGCCGCCAACCCGCCCTTACAAACGAACCAGCCGCTGCCAGTTAATGCCCTCACAGGTCCCCATGTGAAGGCGGTATCCCCTGCCTATCGCATCTCGTCTGGTGCGTGGACGCCAAGAATGGCGAGACCCGATGCCAGAACCGAGACGACGCCCTGGACCAATGCCAATCGCGCCAATGTGATTTGTGCATCATTAGTGATAATGAAGCGTAAATAGGGCAAATCTCGCCCCCTGGTCCACAGCGCATGAAATTCGCTGGCAAGATCATAGAGATAAAAAGCGATTCGGTGGGGTTCATGGGCCGCGGCCGCCGCCTCGATCATCCGGGGATAAAGCGCCAGCCGCCGCAGCAGGTCCAGTTCCGCCACGTCCTCCAGCCGCTCCACTGGTGCATCCGCAAGAAACGCGGCCCGCGCAGCGGCGTCTTCCGGCAGGTCCGGAATTACCTCGCGGGCATTGCGGAACACGGAGTGGCCGCGGGCGTGGCCGTATTGCACATAAAACACCGGATTCTCGCGCGATTGCTCGATTACCTTGGCGAGATCGAAGTCCAGCACCGCGTCGTTCTTGCGGTAAAGCATCATGAAGCGGACGGCATCCTTGCCGACTTCATCTACCACCTCACGCAACGTCACGAAGTCGCCCGAGCGCTTCGACATCTTCACCGGCTCGCCGTTGCGCAGCAGTTTGACCAGCTGCACGATCTTCACATCCAGCGTCGCTTTGCCTGACGTGACCGCCTTGACTGCCGCCTGCATGCGCTTGACATAACCGCCGTGATCGGCGCCCCACACGTCGATCATTTCGGCAAAGCCGCGATCGAATTTATTTTTGTGATAGGCGATATCGGCGGCAAAATAGGTATAGGAGCCGTCGGACTTCAGCAGCGGCCGGTCGACATCGTCCCCGTAGGCGGTCGCGCGGAACAGCGTCTGTACGCGGTCCTCGTAGTCCTCGACCGGTCCGCCCTTGGGAGGCGGCAGACGGCCTTCGTAAACGTCGCCTTTGGAACGAAGATAGTCGACCGTCTCGGCAACCCGGTTGTTTCCAGTTTCGATCAGCGACCGCTCGGAGAAAAAGACATCCTGCTCGATGCTGAGCGCAGCGAGATCACCCCTGACCTGCTCCATCATCATCGCGATGGCTTTGGCGCGCGCCACGGGAAGCCACTCGGCCTCGCTTATCGTCAGCAGCCTGTCGCCGTGCTCGGCCGCAAGCGCCTGCCCCACCGGCTTCAGATAATCGCCAGGATAGAGCCCTTCCGGAATCTCGCCGATGTTTTCGCCCAGCGCCTCGCGGTAGCGCAGCAGCGCCGATCGGGCGAGCACGTCAACCTGCGCACCGGCGTCGTTGATATAGTATTCCCGGGTGACGTCGTAGCCGGCGAACGCCAGAAGGCTCGCCAATGCATCGCCAAACACCGCGCCGCGGCAATGGCCGACATGCATCGGCCCGGTCGGATTGGCCGAGACATATTCGACGCTGACTCTTTCGCCGGAGCCCGTCCCGGTCCGGCCATAGCCCTTGCCCTCGCGTAAAACCGTACGCAGCGCATCCGCCCAAACGTGGGCTTTCAGGGTCAGATTGATGAAGCCGGGACCGGCGACATCGACATTGTCGATCAGGCCATCGGCGCGGAGTTTTGCGGCGATCCGCTCGGCAAGCTCACGCGGTTTTGCTGCGGCATCCTTGGCCAGCACCATGGCGGCATTGGTCGCCATGTCGCCATGGGAGGCATCTCGGGGCGGCTCGACCACTACGCGCGTCAGGTCGGCGTCAGGCCAACCGCCCTCAGCCGCGAGGGTGGCGCATACCGCATGCACGCGCGCCAGCACGTCGGCGAAAAGATGCGGCGATGTTGCTGAATTTGCCATCGATAGCCCGCCGCCTAACGCAATTCCGGGGGCAAGTCAAAAAGCTCTGGTGCCCGGTCGGAACGGGGCGGTCGGGCCTGGAGATGGTGCCATCTGCGCAAATTCCGGGAGAGCCGACCGGCATGCCCGGGTGATTTTTGGAGATCAGCCGGCAAATGCCTTGTCGAGGTCGGCGATGACGATCTTTTGCATCTTCATCATGGCTTGCATGGCGCGATCGGCTTTTTTGCGATCGGGATCGCTGAGATAACGGCCGAGGGCCGTGGGCACGACCTGCCAGGACAAGCCGAATTTGTCCTTGAGCCACCCGCATTTCGATTCCTCGCCGCCGTCTGCGGTCAATCTGTTCCAGAAGTAGTCCACCTCTTCCTGGCTGTCGACCGCGATGAAGAAGGAAACCGCCTCGTTGAACTTGTACCGTGGGCCGCCATTGAGGGCGTTGAACTTCTGCCCCTCAAGCTCGAAACTCGCCATGAAGTCGTTGACGGTTTCGACTTTGGCATTGGGAAATACCGATTTGTAGAAGGCGACCGCCTCGGGAACGTTGTTGTCGAACCACAGGAACGGCGTGATCGAAGTCATGGGAATCCTTGCTGGTTGAGTGGGTTGAGATGCCCCGCGCGCGGGCGGAAGGCTTGCGGCCAGCATTGATCGACAGGTCTGAAGCCGATCTTCATGCCGGTTGTCACTGGCGAAGCGCAGGCGCCGGCTTAAAGGCGTCGCATTTAACCATATCGTTATATAACTTCTTGGTTATGTATCAGACGATCAAGCGCGTCAAGTTCAAAATGGATGCCGCTTAACGCAGATCCGGGGTTGAGCTGAAAAGCCTCTGATGCTCGGTCAGCGCGAAGCGGTCGGTCATCCCCGCGATGAAATTGCCGATCCGGCGCGCCCGATCGGTTTCGGTTTCCGCGCCTACGTCGCCTCGCGGCAGCCATTCGGACGGCATGTCATGCGGCGATTGCTGATACCGTGCAAACAAGTCGAACAGGATCGATTCAGCCTCGCTCATGACCCGCATTACCCGCGGATGACGGTACATGCGCTCTTTCAGAAAAATTTTGATCATTTGCTCGGCTTCTTCCGCCTCGGGTGGAAACGCGATCAGGACGCTGCCATGGTTGCGGACGTGTTCGACGGATTTCGGCTTGGCGGCCTCCAGGCGCCGACGCGATTCCGAGAAAACCGCGCCGATCAGATAGGAAATCAGTTCGCGCACCAGTTCCGCGCCGCGGCGGTCGTCGTCGAGCATGGGATGGCGCCTTGCGATGTCCACGATCATGCCCGACATAAGCGGCATCACGGCCAAGTCATCGACCGTGAACAGGCCGGCGCGCAGGCCGTCGTCGATATCGTGGGCATCGTAGGCGATGTCGTCGGATACCGCCGCCACCTGGGCTTCAAGCGATGCAAAGCTCCAGAGCTCCAGGTCCCAATTCCCATCGTATTCGGAAATCCCAGGCGGCACGCTGCGGCCGCGATAACGTCCGACCGGCGTGCCTGCTTTATCGGTCAGCGGTCCATTGTGCTTGACGATACCTTCCAGGGATTCCCAGGTTAGATTGAGGCCGTCGAAATCGGGATAACGGTGCTCGAGCGATGTCACGAGCCGGAGGGTCTGGGCATTGTGGTCGAAACCGCCGAGCGACTGCAGGCAGCTGTCGAGGGCGTGCTCGCCGGCATGACCGAACGGCGGGTGGCCGAGATCGTGTGCCAGCGCCAGCGTCTCCGTCAGATCCTCATCGAGGCCGAGCTGCCGCGACAGCGCGCGGGCGATTTGAGCCACTTCGAGGGTATGGCTAAGCCGAGTGCGATAGTGATCGCCTTCATGGAATACGAACACCTGGGTCTTGTGCTTCAGGCGGCGGAATGCCGTGGAATGGATCACCCGGTCGCAATCGCGCCGGAACGGGCTGCGGGTCTTTGCCGGCGGCTCCTGGATCAGCCGCCCCCGGCTGCGATCAGGGTCGCAGGCATAGGTCATGCGGGGGGCAGCCATTCCGACCGACACAGCTTGAATCCCATAAATGTTTGATTCTGTGGCTTGGCGCACTTAACTACGCCTTGCGGGCAATTCAAAACCGCTGAAAAATCCCGGCGACACGGCTCGGAGTCGAATTATGGCAGAAGCAAGCGTCACCATCAGCGAGCGGGCGGCCCGCCGCATCGGGGAAATCCTCAGGACCGAGGGCGACGGCGCCATGCTCCGCATCAGCGTCGAGGGCGGCGGCTGCTCCGGCTTCCAGTACAAATTCGATGTCGAACGGGCGCGGGCCGACGATGACCTCGTGATTGCGCGCGACAGCGCCGTGGTGCTGGTCGATCCGGCGTCGGTGCCCTTTCTGGCAGGTTCCGAAGTCGACTTTGTCGATGACCTGATCGGCGCATCGTTCCGGGTGGTCAATCCGAATGCGACCGCATCGTGCGGATGCGGGACCAGCTTTTCGATTTGATCGGCCGACTTAACTGTCCGTTAACCTTGTTTGCGCACGATAGCGTCGATTAATCGGCGGGCCGGATGTACGTTCGCGGATTAAAGATGGCTCGGAGCAAACCGCTTCGGGCCATTTCCATTTCGGCAGGCCTGCCGTCATTTGACTGTTGCCGGGTCGCACTCGTCCCTTTGCTCGCAGGCGGTGAGACGACAATTGCGGCATGGTTGAATCGGCGTCGCGTCATCAAGGCGGTCGCCGCCTTCACTCGGCGGCGACCGCGCGCGGCCGGCCGGCCTCCTCGCCCTCGTCGAATTGCGGTTCGAGACGGCGCTTCAGGCGGCGATCAATGCGGTCGAGATAGATGTAAATCACCGGCGTGATGAACAATGTCAGAAGCTGCGACACGCAGAGGCCGCCGACCACGGCGACGCCGAGCGGCTGGCGCAGTTCGGCGCCGGCTCCGGCGCCGATGGCGATCGGCAACGTACCGAAGATCGCGGCGAATGTGGTCATCATGATGGGACGGAACCGCAACAACGCGGCTTCGCGGATCGCGTGTTCGGCACTCAGGCCGACGCGCCGGCGCTCCAGCGCAAAATCCACCATCATGATGGCGTTCTTCTTGACGATGCCCACCAGCATCACGATGCCGATCATCGCGATGACGGACAGTTCCATGTTGAACAGCATCAAGGTCAGGATCGCCCCGATTCCCGCCGACGGCAGGCCCGAAATGATGGTGATCGGGTGGATGAAGCTTTCATAGAGGATGCCAAGAATCACGAACGCGGCGAAGACCGCGGCCAGGATCAGCACGCCCTGCCCACGCAACGAATCCTGGAACACCTGGGCCGTTCCGGAGAAGCCGGTGGCGATGGTCACCGGCAGATTGGACGCCTGCTCGAGCGCGGTGATCTGATCCACCGCGTAGCCGAGCGAATAACCGGGCTGCAGGTTGAACGAAATCGTCACCGCCGGCTGCTGGCCCTGATGGTTGATCTGCAACGGACCCACCGTCGGCACCAGCCTGGCCACCGCATCGAGCGGGATGGTCTGGTTGTTTCCGGTTTTCATATAGAGCTTCGACAGGTCCGACGGATCGACACGAAACTGCGGCTGCGCCTCCAGAATGATCTGATAATCATTGGTCGGCATGTAAATCGTGCCGACTTGGCGCGAGCCGAAGGCGTTGTAAAGCTGGTTACGCACCTGATCGACCGTGATGCCGTAAACCGCGGCCTTTTCGCGGTCGATGTCGACCGTCATCTGCGGGTTCTTGATGTAGAGATCGGTCGTGACGTCGAGCAGTCCCGCGACCTTCGCAATCTTCTCGCGCATCTCCGGCGCCGTCCGATAAAGCGCATCGGTATCGCCGCTTTGCAGAACATACTGATACTGGCTCTTCGATATCCGGCCGCCAATATTCAGGTTCTGGATGCTCTGAAAGAAGGCCTGCATGCCCGGAATCTGGGTCGCCTTTTGCCGCAGCCGGCCGATCACCTTGGCAGCACTATCGCGCTCGCCTTGCGGCTTCAGGCCGATAAACAACCGGCCGTAATTCGCAGTCGGATTGGGGCCGCCCGATCCGACCGTGCTGTTGATGTAATCCACGGCCGGATCGGATTTCAAAACATCGACCAGCGCCTTCTGGCGGATCGTCATCGCCTCGAACGAGGTATCCGTGGCCGCCTCGGTTACGCCGATCAGAAAACCGGTGTCCTCCTGCGGGAAGAATCCTTTCGGAACCATCATGTACAGGTAGACTGTTCCGCCGAGAGTGGCGAGCGTGACGATCAGCATCAACGCCTTCCTCGCCAGCACCCAGTCGAGCGCCCATTCATAGGCCCGCAGCCATCCGTCGAACATTCTTTCGAACAAGCGAAGGACGAAATTTTCCTTCTTGCCGGGATCGTGTGCCTTCAACACGCGCGCGCACAGCATCGGCGTCAGCGTCAGCGATACGAAACCTGACACCACGATCGCGACCGAGATCGTCACCGCGAATTCGCGGAACACGCGGCCGACGATGCCGCCCATCAGCAGAACCGGGATGAACACGGCGATCAGCGAGAATGTAATCGAGATGATGGTAAAGCCGATTTCGCGCGCGCCCTTGAGCGCCGCCTCGTAAGGCCGCATGCCGTGCTCGATGTGACGCACGATGTTTTCCAGCATCACGATGGCGTCGTCGACCACGAAACCGACCGACAATGTCAACGCCAGCAGCGTCATGTTGTTGATGGAATAATCCAGCATGTACATGACCGCGCAGGTCCCGAGCAGCGATATCGGCACGGCAAGCGCGGGAATGAACGTGGCGGATGCCGAGCGCAGGAACAGAAAGATCACAAGGATCACCAGACAGACGGCGATCCCCAAGGTTTCCTCGACGTCGCTCACCGCCTGGCGGACCGAGACGGAGCGGTCGAGCATCACGCTCATGGACACCGAAGGCGGAATTTGGGCCCGCAACGCAGGAAGTCTGGCCGTTACCGCATCGACGACGGCAACCGTGTTGGCGTCCGGCTGTTTCTGGATTGCGATCACGATGGCGCGGTCATCGTTCAGCCAGGTCGCGATCTTGTCGTTTTCGACGCTGTCGTAGATCTTGGCGACCTCGTCGAGCTTGACCGGGGATCCGTTACGCCACGCCACCACGACCCGGCTGTAGTCGCTCGCCTTGTCCATCTGTCCGGACGCCTGAAGCGCGACATCCTGCTTCGGCCCGTTGAGCGTTCCCACCGGTGTCGATGAGTTGGCACGCGACACCGCGGCGCGGATGTCCTCGAGCGACAGGCCGCGGGCCGCCGCGGCTTCCGGATCGGCCTGCACCCGGATGGCAAATTTCTGCGCGCCGTAGATGATGGCCTGCGCCACGCCTGGAATCTGCGACAGCGCCTGCCCGATGGTGATGTCGCCGTATTCATTGACGGCGGACAGCGGCAGCGTAGCCGATCCGAGTGCGATGAACAGCACCGGAAAATCCGCTGGGTTCACCTTGCGGAAACTCGGCGGAATCGTCATCTCGATCGGGAGCCGGCGCTGCGCGATCGTCAGCGCGGTCTGCACGTCGAGTGCGGCAGCGTCGATGTTGCGGTTGAGGTCGAACTGGATGGTGATCTGGGTCGTGCCCTGCGACGAGCTCGACGACATCGACGAGATGCCGGCGATGGTCGATAACTGACGTTCGATAATACCGGCGACCGAGGCCGCCATGGTCTCGGCGCTGGCGCCCGGCAGGGTCGCGGTCACTGCGATGGTCGGAAAATCAACCCTCGGAAGCGCCGACACCGGCAACAGCCGGAAGCCGAACACGCCGAATGCGATGATCGAGGCGGTGATGAGCGTCGTCATCACCGGCCGGCGGATACAAAGCTCCGAAAGCGTCATCGCTCAGGCTCCGGCCTTGCGCGCCCGCGGTTCGACCCGCGTGCCATCGGACAGCAGCAACTGGCCGTCCACCACGACGTCCTCGCCGCCAGACAGCCCTTCCGTGATCACCGACTGCCCCTGGAAGGTACGGTCGACTTTCACCGGCTGAACTTTCGCGACGCCTTCTTTGACCGCGAACACGTAATTGCCGTTCTGGCTGCGCTGCACAGCCACCGTCGGCAGCACAACGGCGTTTTCCGTACGAATGGTCAGTTTGGTGGCGACCAGAATTCCGGGCCACAGCGTCTCATTGGTGTTGTTCATAATGCCGCGAACGGTGACCATGCCGGTGGTGGAATCCACGGAATTTTCCACCATCGCGATCTTGCCGTCTTCGGACCGCTGATGCCCCGGAATGGTCGCAGTCACCTTGGACGACCCGATCGCCATGGCATCGCGCAGGTCGGCCAGAACGCGCTGCGGAATGGCGAAAGTCACGTACACCGGCGCCATCTGATTGATGATGGCCAAGGGCGCGGTATCGGCGGGTCGGACGAAATTCCCAACTTTGACGTTGGCCGCGCTGATCCGTCCGGAAAACGGGGCGCGGATAATGGTGTAACTCTTTTGGACTTTCAGGTTGTCCAGTGCCGACTGATCGGCCTTGATCGTGCCGATCAGGATATCGGCCTGGGTTTTGGCATTGTCGAGGTTGACCTGCGTGGTGGCGCCCTTGCCGATCAGGTCGCTGTACCGCCTGAGATCGCGCTGCGCCCCTTCGAGCTGGGCTTGGTCCTTCGCGAGCATCCCGGCGGCCTGCTCGATCTGGGCGTCGATCTGGCGTGCATCGAGGGTAAACAGCAGGTCGCCCTCATTGACCTTGGCGCCGTCTTCGAAGTGGACCGAGACGATGGTGGTTTCGACGCGAGACTTGAGGGCCACGCTCGAGATCGGCGTCACCGTTCCGATCGAGTCGACATCGACGGGTACCGGCTTGCGCTCAGCCCTGGCAAGTTCAACCGAGACGACGCGCGGCCGCTGCGGTCCCTGCGCACTCGCACCGGAACCCATCCATGCCGAACGGGTCACGACGAAGGCCGCCAGCGCGACAATGCCGAGCACGCCTCCAAAAATAATCAGGTTCCGTTTTTTCATAACATCTCACGTCAACCGGTCCACAAGGGATCGGGACGGCCCGGCTTTTTCCAACCCTTGATGGCGACTTTTGCGCCTTATTCTAATGGCTTATCACAGCCACATTGATCATGGTATGCCAGAAAACGAATATTTAATATTGTTGTTACCGGACCACGTCATGCGCATAGCCACCTGGAACGTCAACTCGATACGTCAGCGGCTCGATCACCTGCTGACCTGGCTGCGGGACTGCACGCCCGACATCGTCTGCCTGCAGGAGACCAAGTGCGTTGACGAGGCGTTTCCGCGCGAAGACATCGAACAGCTGGGCTATAATGTCGTCGCCCATGGCCAGAAGACCTTCAACGGCGTGGCGTTGTTATCGAAATACCCGCTCCAGGAAGCTACCCCCCGGCTCCTCGGCGACGAAGCGGATGTGCATGCCCGGTTCCTTGAAGGCGTGGTGTCGCTGAAATCGGGCGTGATCCGGGTCGGCTGCCTCTATTTGCCCAACGGCAATCCTGTCGGTACTGAAAAATATCCCTATAAGCTCAAGTGGATGTCCCGGCTTCTTGAGTATTCAAAACAACGGTTGAAGACCGAAGAGCCGCTGGTACTCGCCGGCGATTTCAATGTCATCCCGGCCGCACCGGACGTCCACAATCCGGCGGCTTGGGTCAATGATGCCCTGTTCAGACCGCAAACCCGCGAGAGCTTTCAGGCTTTGCTTGGACTAGGGCTCACCGATGCACTGCGCGCGGTCACGGATGAACCCGGCCAATATACGTTCTGGGATTATCAAGCCGGCGCCTGGCAGAAGAACTGGGGCATCCGCATCGACCATTTGCTGCTGTCGCCGCAGGCCAGCGACCGGCTGGTCGGTGCCGGAATCGATAAATATGTCCGCGCCTGGGAAAAGCCTTCCGACCACGTTCCGGTGTGGATCGACCTGGATCTGGAGGCGGCGTAAGCGTGCCGCTGATGCAGTGCAGCGCGTAGCTGTCGCGAGGTGGTGCACTGCAGAGCCGGGGCCGTAAAGGAACGCGGCGTCAGGTATGGTCCCTTCGCTGCGGAGCGGCATGAAGGATGCCGCATCGCGTCCAGGTCAGTCCTTGCGGCCCTGGACCCAGTGCTCGAGCATTTGCAACGCCATCGCGCGATCGTTCTCGGACGCTTTTGCGATCGCCTTGTTGTAGCTTTCCTTGATCCACGCCTCGTCCGGAGTAGCATTGTCCCGCGCCAGCGTCAGCCACATCAACCCGCGCGCGGCCTGCCGCGGCAGCTGATCGCCATTGAACAACATCTGGCCAAGCGTGGCCTGCGCCTGATGCTGACCTTTCTGCGCGGCAAGGCCGAGCCAGCGCGCGCCATAGCGCGAATCGCGGGGCGTGCCGATGCCGTTGAGATAGAGCCGGGCCAGATCATATTGGGCGTCGGCATTGCCGAAATAGGACGCCGCATAGGAGAACATTTCGCGCGCGCGATCGGCGTCGACCTTGATTTTCGTGTTCGGAATGCCGCTCAGATAGTACCGGCCCAGCGCCACAAAGGCGTTGGCGACAATGGTCGCCTGCGGCGCCGACGGGCTGTCCTCGGCGTGGGCATTGGCAATCCGGCTGAAATATTCGAAGGCGCGAAGGTCGTCCTGTGCGACGCCGTCGCCGTCGGCGTACATCCGTCCCAGTTTCCACTGCGCGACGGGGTGACCGCCTTCGGCGGCGTATTGCAGCGACGTCAGCGAGGTAGTCGAGGTGCCCGGCGGCACGGCCTTCTTCAAGGCCTGGGCGCCGGGCTGAGCGGCGACCACCGGGATGGCGGTATCTTGCTGCCCGACGGGAGTACCCTCAAAGGCAAAGGCCGGCAGCGCCACCGGCGTGGCGCCGACAATCAACGCAACAATGAACCACTCAGATATCCGCATAACACTGTTTCTCGCGCGCCCCACCTGGATGGGTAACGGCACCATCCACCGCGGGTCCGACCTGCTGGGCATACTTCCACAACGCGCCGGACGTATGATCTGTCTCGCGAGCCTTCCATTTGGTCTTACGTTCCGCCAACTCCGCATCGGTCAATTTTACGTCAAGGGTGCCGACATCAGCGTCGATTTCGATGATGTCGCCATCCTGCAGCAGCGCTATGGGTCCGCCGATGGCAGCTTCCGGGCCGACATGGCCGATGCAGAAGCCGCGGGTGGCGCCTGAAAACCGGCCGTCGGTGATCAGCGCGATCTTGCCTCCCATGCCCTGTCCGGTCAGCGCGGCCGTGGTCGAGAGCATTTCGCGCATGCCGGGACCGCCCTTGGGGCCCTCGTAGCGGATGACAATGACCTCGCCTTCCTTGTAGGTCCTGTTCTGCACCGCCTCGAACGCATCCTCTTCACGATCGAAACAGCGGGCAGGTCCGGTGAATTTCAAATTCGACATTCCGGCGACCTTCACGATCGCGCCCTCCGGCGCGAGATTTCCCTTCAAGCCGACCACGCCGCCGGTGATGGTGATCGGCGTGTCGGCACTCCGCACCACGTCCTGATGCGGATTCCATTTCACGCCCTGGAGATTTTCCGCAATCGTCCGGCCGGTAACGGTCAGGCAGTCGCCGTGGAGATATCCGTGGTCGAGCAATGTCTTCATCAGAAGCGGTATGCCGCCAACTTCGAACATGTCTTTGGCGACATAACGACCGCCTGGCTTCAAATCCGCGACATATGGTGTCTTTTTGAAGATTTCCGCCACATCGAACAAATCGAACTTGATGCCGCATTCGTGCGCGATCGCCGGCAGATGCAGCCCGGCATTGGTCGATCCGCCCGATGCGGCCACCACCGCCGCCGCATTTTCCAGCGACTTGCGGGTGACGATGTCGCGCGGCCGGATGTTGGCCGCGATCAGCTCCATTACCTTTTCGCCTGCGGTCATGCAGAACGCGTCGCGGATTTCGTATGGTGCCGGGGCGCCGGCCGAGTACGGCAGCGCCAGCCCAATGGCCTCCGAAACCGTCGCCATGGTATTGGCGGTGAATTGTGCGCCGCACGCGCCGGCCGAGGGGCACGCCACCCGCTCGATTTCATCCAGATCGGCATCGGACATCTCGCCGACCGAGTGCTTGCCGACGGCCTCGAACATGTCCTGCACGGTGACCTGCTGGCCGCGGAAATTGCCCGGGAGGATCGAGCCGCCATAGATGAAAATCGAGGGCACGTTGAGGCGAACCATCGCCATCATCATGCCAGGCAGCGACTTGTCGCAGCCGGCGAGCCCCACCAGCGCGTCATAGGCATGGCCGCGCATGGTCAATTCGACGGAATCGGCGATGCATTCGCGCGACGGCAGCGACGAGCGCATGCCGTCATGACCCATGGCGATGCCGTCGGTTACGGTGATCGTACAGAATTCGCGGGGCGTGCCGCCGGCCGAGGCGACGCCCTTCTTGACCGCCTGGGCCTGGCGCATCAGCGAGATATTGCAGGGCGCGGCCTCGTTCCAGCACGACGCCACGCCGACGAAGGGCTGGTGAATCTGCTGGGTGGTCAGACCCATGGCATACAGATACGAGCGATGCGGGGCCCGCGATGGGCCTTCGGTCACGTGGCGGCTCGGCAGTCTCGATTTGAGTTTGGTTTTGGCGTCCATCGCGAACCTGCTTCCCCAGCCATCCCTTTCGAACCCGGAAAATCGTCAGATTCTCCATCGCCTTCGCGAGCGCCGTGGCCATCAGCTTACGAAGAATGATTTCATGGAGGGGTGTGGCTAAATAGCGGCGCGCGCAAGAGCCGGCCGGCTTGTCCGCTAAATGTTGGTCTAGTGTTGCGTTGACGCCACATGCGTTGCAGGCAAGCAACCACGATGCAGCCTCTCGGCTGTCATTGCCGGGCTTTGACCCCGGCAATCCATCCGCTTCGACGTTCACGGGCAAACCTCGGGCGCATGGCGCCGCGAGATCGCGAAGCCGTGTCTGACTTCCGCTGTTTGAATTCGTGGATCAGGTTCTTCAACACGCCGCGCCGTCAAAGACGTGGATGGCCGGGGCAAGCCCGGCCATGACGATTTCCGGCGTTCGGGCGCGATGCGGCGCTGCGCAGCGCTACGACGGCAACACGCCGTCATGCCCGGCTTGTACCGGCCATGACCTAGACCACGCCGTCATGCCCGGCCTTGTGCCGGGCATCCACGTTTTTCTTTCTTGATGTGGAGCAAAGACGTGGATTGCCGGGTCCCGGCAATGACGACCAACCCGTGTCCCGGGCGCGATGCGGCATTCTTCATGCCGCTTCGCAGAACCGGG
>NZ_CAXUNQ010000051.1:0-34599 GCF_964252615.1 uncultured Bradyrhizobium sp. | reverse complement strand
CCGGGGTCCCGGTTCTGCGAAGCGGCATGAAGAATGCCGCATCGCGCCCGGGACAGGGGAGGCCGTCATGGCCGGGCTTGTCCCGGCCATTCACGTCTTCCTGCGAGCCCCGCCGGGACGTGGATGCCCGCCAAGACCGGCCATGACGTCCGGATGGTGCCGGCGCGACATTTGCCGCGAACAGGGCTATCAAGCCGGTATGGCAGATACCGACGTTGTCGTCATCGGGGCCGGCCACAACGGCCTCACCTGCGCGGCCTATCTGGCGATGGCCGGACTGCGCGTCAGCGTCGTCGAACGCCGCAAGGTCGTCGGCGGCGCCGCGGTGACCGAGGAATTTCATCCAGGCTTTCGCAACTCGGTCGCGGCCTACACGGTGAGTCTGCTCAATCCGCAGGTCATCGCGGATTTGAATCTGCACGACCTCGGCCTGTGCATCGTCGAGCGCCGCGCGCAGAATTATCTGCCGGCGCCGGACGGCAGTTATCTTCTCACCGGCGAGGGCCGCACCCATCGATCGCTGGCAAAGCTCAGCGAACGCGACGCCGGACGCATCGATGCGTTCACGCAGGAACTGGGGATCATCGCCGACGTGCTTCGGCGGTTCGTGCTGCGCGCGCCGCCGAATCTCGTCGAGGGTTTCGGCGTCAACACGCTGACCGAAGCGGTCAACGCGCTCGGCACCGCCAACATCCTGCGCGGTCTCACCCTGGAGCAGCAGCGCAGCCTGCTGGACCTGTTCACGCGCTCGGCGGGCGACATTCTGGACGACCGGTTCGAAAGCGATCTGGTCAAGGCGCTGTTCGGCTTCGACGCCATCGTCGGCACCTATGCCAGTCCGTATGCCGCGGGCTCCGCCTATGTGATGCTGCATCATGCGTTCGGCGAGGTGAACGGCAGCAAGGGCGTCTGGGGACACGCCATCGGCGGCATGGGCGCGATCACCCAGGCGATGGCGAGCGCCGCGCGCGCGCATGGCGCCGAGATCGAGACCGGCGCCGGGGTCCGCGAGGTGATCGTCGAGCGCGACCGCGCCGTGGGCGTGATCCTGGAGAACGGGCAGACCCTTCGCGCGAAATACATCGCATCCGGCGTCAACCCGAAACTGCTGTATACGCGGCTGGTGCCGGCGGATGCGCTGCCGAAGCCGTTTCTCGACCGCATCAGGACCTGGCGCAACGGCTCCGGCACCTTCCGGATCAACGTCGCGCTGACCGCCCTGCCCTCCTTCACGGCGCTGCCGGGCGACGGCGATCACCTCAGCGCCGGCATCATCCTCGGCCCGAGCCTCGGCTACATGGACCGCGCCTGGCTCGACGCCCGGCAACACGGCTGGAGCCGCGAGCCCGTGGTCGAACTCCTGATCCCGTCGACCCTGGACGATTCACTGTGCCCGCCCGGCCGGCATGTCGCCAGCCTGTTCTGCCAGCACGTCGCGCCGCAACTCCCCGACGGCATGTCGTGGGACGACCATCGCGACGAAGTCGCCGACCTGATGATCGCCACGGTGGACAACTATGCCCCCGGCTTTGCATCAAGCGTGATCGGCCGGCAAATCCTGTCGCCGCTCGACCTCGAGCGCGACTTCGGCCTGCTCGGCGGCGACATCTTTCACGGCGCGCTGACGCTGAACCAGCTTTTCTCGGCCCGGCCGATGCTGGGCCATGCCGACTATCGCGGGCCTTTGAAGGGCCTCTATCACTGCGGCTCCGGCGCCCACCCCGGCGGCGGCGTCACCGGCGCCCCCGGCCACAACGCGGCGCGGGCGATCCTGGGCGATCACCGGGCGCTGTTCGGGTGAATGCGTGGCGCAACCGTTCATCGCAAGCCGGACCGGCCGGCGCAGAAACGCCGCCCGATGCCAGTCCCCCAAAGCCATCCGCCCGCGCACGCCTCGTTGCTGCGCTCATGGCGATGACGGATACCGGTTGAAAAGCCCGGGATAATCTGTGGGAAACCGGTTGATATCTCGGTGCAGAACTCTGTGGAAATCGGGTGGGTGTCAGTTAAGATGAAGCGCGAGGGTGTGTCTTATTACCCGGCGGCGATGCTCCTGAGCCAGTAGTTTTTGAAACGCTGAAAACTCAAAAATGGCGCAATCTTTGGACGCGAACTGGACGCGACATCAATAGTAACGGACGCGTGCGAGCGTTCCATGACTTTAGCAAAGCATGATTGGGTGCGCTTTGCCGCAAATCAACTCATGTGCGGTGGCGATGCGCTTTGCCCGGCAGCTAAATGCTTAGCGGTAAGCTTCGTAAGGGAGAGGGAGTGTGGATCAGCCGGTGGCCATGATCGCCGTCAAAAATTCCCGAGTCTCCACATGGGCTGTTGATCGTTAGGCGAGGCACGGTCAAGCTCATCCTGTGCAGGAGGCTGCGCTATTCAGCATAAAGCTCGGGCGATTTTTCCTTCATCGCGGCGCCCTCTTTTCGTGTGAGGGGGTGCCAATACCTGGATATCTGACAGCGATCAACGAGTACGCTGCAGAGCGCCCAACGGATATCCTTTATGGAAAGGATCCGACTATGGATTCTTGGGTCACCACTTTGCCGGTCGTCATCACGGGTCATAATCCGCGGGGCTAGTCAGCAGTTGGTAGCTGCGCTTGCTCGGAACGAGGTGAAATGAAAGAGTTCGGTGGCCTCTTCGTTTTCGGCAAAGTGAGTTGCTACCTAATGCCGCAGGACTGCGGTTCGTGCGACGATTGCCCCTCGTTTTCGCGGTCTCGGCATCGCTTGGATGGAGCCGGCAGTTCGTCGCGGACGAAGGCAGGCTCCACTTTCCAGCAAATTTTTGAATTGTGTTATTTTGCGAGCAACCTTCTGGTTGCGTAGATTGAAGCGCCGTGGTTAACTTAGCCGTTTTTATTTTACAAAAGGAATATTAAAATGGCTGACTTTGATCCCAATCGAAATCGTATGAGCGCATGCATAGCCCGCATCAATGAACTCAAAAAGAACTTGAGGATTGATGATTCGAAAATCTACACTTCCAAGGACTGTGACGGAGTATGGACCGATAAGTCCGGAATGATTGATAACATTCCGGGTGGTTTCAATAAAGTCATCCTACCTTTCATGACAACCGGAGAGGCGACCTTTTACATATCGTCGGCCGGGCCAAATACCGAGGTTCCGAAGCATTCGCACGACGAAGGCGCTGGCATTCGTTTCATCGTATCAGGTTCGATAATCTATAACGGACAAGAGCTGAAAGAAGGCGACTGGATGTTTATGCCGGCCCGCGCGCCCTATGAATTCAAGGTTGGTCCCCGCGGCGTCACTATTTTTTATTGTTATCAATGTTGCTGTGCTTAGTCACCGATTCTTGAGCCTCCGGACTTTGAGCCCGTTGGCCGAATGAGAGAGGCCCTCCCGGTGAACGCCCGGGCGGGCCTTTGCGCTTCAGCGCTTAGATGACATGAACGGCATATTATCGCGCAGTGTTTCAATGCCGGCGGCCTACCCCCATAGTGTGGGGAATAATGTGGTGAGCCTCAGCCTGTGCTTGAGGCTGTCAGCAAATCGCATGCAATCGCCCTTCTCTCCGACGATCGGAAGCGGCGCCGCCGCCGACGCGGGGGCCTGTGCAAAACCGGGGCAGATCTGGTGTATGACTCTGTGGACAACCCTTGCCCGGCGCCGGCGGGCTGTGGATGCGCACCTGCCGCGCCGGCGATTTCCGGACCATCGATGGCCATCATCACCCCAGGCACCCGCCGCGCCACCTTCGCCATCGGCGACGAACGTGCCGCGCGGCGCGTGGTCGATCTGCTCAACGAGGCCCTTGACCAGGGCGAGGCCGCCGTCGCCGCGTTCGAACGCCGCGACGGAGGCTGGGACATCAGCGTGCATTTCGCCGAGCTGCCCGATGAAACCTCGGTTCGCGACCTCGTCGGCCTTGCCGCCGGCGGCGACGTCGCCCAGCGCATCACCTTCGATACCGTCGAGGCCAAGGACTGGGTCAAGGCCAGCCTGGAAGACCTCGTCCCCGTGCATGCCGGCCGCTTCATCGTGCACGGCCGGCACGATCGCGCGCGGGTGCCGGCCAACCGGCTCGGCATCGAGATCGAGGCGGCGCTTGCGTTCGGCACCGGGCATCACGGCACCACGCGGGGCTGCCTGCTGCTGCTGGGCGAGGTGCTGCGGTCACGCCAACCGCGTCGCGTGCTCGATCTCGGGACCGGCACCGGCGTGCTGGCCATCGCCACCGCCAGGGCGCTGCGGCGGCGCGTGCTGGCGAGCGATATCGACCCGGTCAGCGTGCACGTCGCGCGCGACAATGCGCGGCTCAATGGCGCCGGCCACCTGGTGAAGGCGATCTGCGCGCCCGGATTTTCAGCGCCGGAATTCGCGCGCCGCGGACCTTTCGATCTGGTGCTGGCGAACATCCTCGCCAATCCGCTGCGGCAGATGGCGACGCCGATGGCCGCGCATCTGGCGCCCTCGGCCCTGGTCATCTTATCGGGGCTGCTGCCGCATCAGGCGCAAGGCGTGATCGCATCGTATCGCGCGCGTGGACTGGTGTTGCGGCGGCATCTCGTCAACGGGGGATGGAGCAGCCTGCTGATGCAGCGCGCGTAAAATTCAACCCGGCGGCTTCTTGTCGTTGCGGGCGATGACGCCCTTTTCATCGCGCAACGTGCGCTTGACGCGCGCCTCGACAAAACTGTCGAGCAACTGGACGATGAGGCCGCGCTGCTTTTTCACGATCGGCGGAATCGGGCCACGGCGCACCGGAGGCGAAATCTTCTCGAATATAAACGCAGGCATCGTGGTCCCCCTCATCGTTGAGTTGAAACCCCTGGAATTTCCCCAAGATGTCGCTGGACAACTGCTCTTGCCGGCTAACGTTCCATATCGTCCAATATAGGCAAAATAATCAAGCACGTTTTGTGCCAGACCCCTGCGAATGCGGGCTGGCGGCCAAACACCGCGATAGCGCGGCGGAAGCCTCGGGGCAGCCGCCGGCCCGCGCGCGACAGCGCAGCCGATCGCCGGCCGACCGCCTCGGATTTGGTCTGCGGCTGCTTACTTCCATGGCAGTCCGGGACCGCGCGCCTCGAAAATGGAATGGCGCCATTCCGAAAAGCTCATGGTCGCGGAGGAAGACGGCGCTACAGTCCGGCGCGGCGCAGCTAACCCGACCTCGACCGGCACCGAACCCAATGCACGGAATGACCGGCAGATCCGACGCGGCGCTCGACAGCCCGGCCCCGACATCCACGGTCATGCTGTTGCTGCTGGTCACCATGACCGGCATCGCGCCGGTCTCGCTGTATATGCTGGTGCCGGCGCTGCCCGTACTGGCCGCCAGCCTCGGCCGCGACATCTCGATCGCGCAGATGACGGTGTCGCTTTACATGGTCGGTCTGGCGTGTTCGCAGATCATCATGGGACCGTTGTCGGATCGCTTCGGGCGCCGCCCGGTCTTGCTGGCCGGCCTCGGCCTGATGATCGCGGCCAGCATCGGCTGCATGGTCGCCGAAACCTTGCCGCAACTGATCGCGGCGCGGTTTTTTCAGGCGCTCGGCGGCGCCACCGGCATGGTGGTCAGCCGCGCCATCATCCGCGATCTGTATCCGCGCCACCGCGTCGGCGCCATGATCAGCCTCGTGATCGCGGTGATGATGATCGCGCAGATGGTGAGCCCGCTGATCGGCGGTCTGCTGGAAACCGCGTTCGGCTGGCGCTCGATCTTCCACGCCATCGCCGCCGCGTCGCTCCTGGTCGCCATCGCCATCGCCGTGCTGCTGCCGGAAACGCGGCGCGCCCGCGATCCCGACCCGGCCTGCGGATTTCGCGGCGACATCCGCAGCCTGTTCACGAGCCGGGCTTTCATCGCCTATGTGCTGTGCCAGGTGCTGGCTTCGCAGATCATCTTCACCTTCGCCGGCGCCGGGCCCTACATCGTGGTGACGCAGATGGGCCGTTCCAGCGCCGAATACGGCGCCTGGTTTGCGACCACGGGCTTTGCGTATCTGGTCGGCAACCTGTTCTGCGTTCGCTTCGCGCCGCGTCATTCGCTGGAGCGGCTGATCTGGCTTGGCCTTGCGCTGCAAGGCGCCGGCGCGCTGCTGAATCTTGCCTGGGGCATTGCCGGCCTCAACCAGGCGCCGTCCTGGCTGTTCGGCACGCAGATGCTGGTGATGGTCGCCAATGCCTTCGTGATGTCGAACTCGGCCGCCGGCGCCATCAGCGTCCGCCCGGAGGCCGCCGGCACCGCATCGGGCGCGATGGGATTTCTGCAGATGGGGCTGGGCTCGCTGTTCTCACAGTTCGGCGCGTATCTCGGCGGCCATTTTGCAACGCCGGTGCCGACCAACATCGCGATCGTGGTGCTGTCGATCGCCTGCGCCTCGACCATGATCTTCCTGGTGCCGCGGCGCGGCGTGGTGGCGACGGAAGAGCTGATCGAGCAGGCGGAGGAGGAGACGGGGCTGTTGTAATGTTGTCGGCAACGCGCCGCTGCCATCACGGCGTCGTCCTGGCGCAGGCGGGGACCCATAATCCCGGCGCCAGCTTAAACGGTTTCACGCTCCAACAAGTATACTGGCGCTATCCAGAGCATCGGTGACACGGCGTATGGGTCCCGCCTGCGCGGGGACGGCATTGAGGCTGTCGCAACGCCCGCCTGCACGACGACGACAATCACTCAATCAGCTTCAGCCACTCGTCCTCGGTGATCACCTTCACGCCGTGCTTTTCCGCTTCCTTCAATTTCGAGCCGGCGCCCGGTCCCGCCACCACCAGGTCGGTCTTCTTCGATACCGAACCGGAGACCTTGGCGCCGAAGCGTTCCGCGGTCGCCTTGGCTTCATCGCGGGTCATGCGCTCGAGCGAGCCGGTGAACACCACGGTCTTGCCGGCAACGGCGCTGTTCGAGGTCGGCTTTTCGGCGTCCTCGATCGTTACATGCCGCGTCAGCCGCTCCACGATGTTCCGATTGTGGCTCTCGCCGAAATAGGCTTTCACCGCTTCGATCACGGTGCCGCCGATCTGGTCGAGCGCATCCATGTCGGCGATGGCTTCCTCGTCGTCGGCGGCGACCTTCAGGGCGGCATCGTGAAATGCCTGCCACGATCCATATCCGCGCGCCAGCGCCAGGGCGGTGGTCTCGCCGACATGACGGATACCCAGCGCATAGATGAACCGGTCGAGCGAGATCTCGCGCCGCCGGCGGATGGCGGCGAACAGATTGCCGACCGAGGTCGCGCCATAGCCCTCCTCGTCTTCGAGCTTGATGCGGCGGTTGCGCTCTTCGAGCGTGAAGATATCGGCAGGCTCGCGCACCCATTCCCTCTGGAAAAACAATTCGATCTGCTTTTCGCCGAGCCCGTCAATGTCGAAGGCCCGCCGCGAGGCGAACAGCATCAGGTGCTGGATCTTCTGAAACGGACAGGCGAATTCGCCGGTGCAGCGGGCGCGCGAGCCCTCCGCGCCGGTCGCGGTTTCCTCGCGAACGATGTCGGTATGCAGCGGGCACGGACATTTGGTCGGAAATCGATAAGGCTTTGCGGTTCTGGGGCGCCTGTCGAGCAGGACATCGACGACCTGCGGGATGACGTCGCCGGCGCGCTGGACGGTCACCGTATCGCCGATGCGGATGTCGCGGCCCTCCCGCAGGATTTCGCCCTTGCCGCCGATGCCCTTGATGTAGTCCTCATTGTGCAGCGTTACGTTCTGCACGATCACCCCGCCGACGCCGACCGGCTCCAGCTTGCCGACCGGCGTCAGCGAGCCGGTGCGGCCGACCTGGATTTCGATGTCCTTCACGATGGTCGTGGCCTGCTCCGCGGCGAATTTATGCGCCACCGCCCAGCGCGGGTTGCGCGACACGAAGCCGAGCCGCGCCTGCCAGTCCAGCCGGTCCACCTTGTAGACCACGCCGTCGATATCGTAGCCGAGCAAGGCGCGCTGCTCGCCGATCTTGCGGTAGAAAGCCAGCACCTCATCGACGCTGTTGCAGAGCCTCGTCAGCGGATTGACGACGAACCCGGCCTTGTCCATCCACGCCAGCATGCCGTGCTGGGTGTCCGACGGCAGCGCGCTCATCTCGCCCCAGGCATAGGCGAAGAATTTCAGCGGGCGCGACGCCGTGATCGACACGTCTTTCTGTCGCAGCGAGCCGGCCGCCGAATTGCGCGGATTGGCGAACACGGTGTCGCCGGCCTCGGCCTGTTTCTGGTTGAGCGCGAGAAAATCCTGCTTCAGCATGTAGACTTCGCCGCGCACCTCGCAGGCCGCCGGAACCTTGCGGCCCTTCAGCTTGTTCGGAATATCCTTGATGGTGCGGGCATTGGCGGTGACATCCTCGCCGGTAGCGCCGTCGCCGCGGGTGGCCGCGCGCACCAGCCTGCCATCCTCGTAACGCAGCGACAGTGACAGGCCGTCGATCTTCGGCTCGGCGACGATAGCCGGAATCTCGGCGTCATCGAGCCTGAGAAAGCGCCGGACGCGCTCGACGAAATCGGCCACATCCGCATCGCTGAAGGCGTTGCCGAGCGACAGCATCGGCACCGCGTGCTGCACTTTTGCAAACCGCCCCGACGGCTGCACACCGACTTTCTGCGAAGGCGACTCCCGCGTGACCAGCTCCGGAAATCGCGCCTCGATGGCATTGACGCGCTGGCGCAGCACATCATAAGCGGCATCCGAAATCTTCGGCGCGTCATCCTGGTAGTAATGCCTGTCGTGGCCCTCGATCTGGATCGCCAGCCGCTTGTGTTCGATCCTGGCCTGCGCCCTGGTGAGGGTGGCGACCGATGCCGGGGCTTTACTCGTTTTGACTTCAGGCATTTGTTTTCCGTCATCGCCGGGCCTGTCCCGGCCATCGACGTCTTCTCGCCGGGCAATCTAAAGACGTGGATGCCCGGGACAAGCCCGGACATGACGAAGACGGTGGACTACGGCAGGCGCACTCACGCCGCCGCGCCCTTCAGCAACCGTTCCGCCGCCGCCCGCGCCTCCGCGGTGATTTCGGCGCCGGCCAGCATCCGTGCGATTTCCTCGCGGCGGTGATCGGCGGCGAGCGAGTTGACGCGGGTGGCGACGCGCTTGCCCTTGTCGAGCGCGGCCTTGGAGATCAGAAGATGCTGGTCGGCGCGCGCCGCCACCTGCGGGGCATGGGTCACCGCCATCACCTGCACCTTGGCGGCCAGCCGCGCCAGCCGCGCGCCGATGGCGTCGGCCACGGCACCGCCGACGCCGGTGTCGATTTCGTCGAACACCAGAGTGGGCGCCGAGCCGCGATCCGACAGCACCACCTTCAGCGCCAGCAGGAAGCGCGACAGTTCGCCGCCGGAGGCGACCTTCATCAGCGGTCCCGGCCGCGTGCCCGGATTGGTCTGCACCCAGAACTCGACGCGGTCGAACCCTTGCGGCCCGGCCGCCGCGCAATCGGAATCGATGTGCGCGGAGAATTTCGCGCGTTCCAGTTTCAGCGGCGCGAGTTCGGCGTTGACCGCCCGGCCAAGTTTTTCCGCGGATTTTTTGCGTGCGATGGAAAGGTTTGCCGCGGCGGAATTGTAGCGCTTGTCCGCCTCCTCGGTTGCAGCCTCCAGTACCTTCAATTGTTCGGCGCCGGCGTCGATCAGAGCCACGTCGGCGGCGTATTTGGAGGCCAGCGCGGCCAGGCCGTCGACCGGCGTGGAATATTTTCGCGACGCCGCGCGCAGCGCGAACAGCCGTTCCTCGGTGCGTTCCAACTGTGCGGGATCGAAATCCGCCGCGGCCAGCGCCGCGGCGAGGTGCTGGTCGGCCTCCTCCAGCGCGTTGATCGCCGCGTCGATCGCCCTCACCGCGGGCTCGACCAGGGTCGGCGCGCTGCCGGCACGGCGCTCCAGCCGCCGCACCGCCGCCGACAGAGCCGCGACCGGAGAGCGGTTGCCGCTCACTGCGTCCTGCGCCTCGCGCAGATCGGCGGCGATCTTCTCGCCCTGCATCATCGCAGCACGGCGTTCGGCCAGCATGGTTTCCTCGCCGTCCTTGGGCATCAGCTTTTTCAGCTCGTCGGCGGCGTGGCGCAGATAATCCGCCTCGCGGGCGGCGCGCTCCATGGCGGCGCGATGCGCGCCCAGCGCCGAATGCGCGGCGCGGCGCGCGTCCCATAACGCCTCGAGCGCCGTGACCTCCTTTTCGAGGCCCGCGAAGGCATCGAGCAGCCGTCGATGGGTCGAAGCGTCGACCAGCGCGCGCTCGTCGTGCTGGCCGTGAATTTCCACCAGCGCGGTACCGACCGCCTTCAGGGTCTGCACGCTGATGGTCTGGTCGTTGATGAAGGCGCGGGTACGGCCATCGGCCAGTTGCACCCGGCGCAGAATCATTTCACCGGTATCGTCGAGCCCATTGTCGCCGAGAATTTTCGACGCCGGGTGCGTCTTGGGGATATCGAACACCGCGGTGACCTGGCCCTGCTCCGCCCCGTGGCGGACCAGTCCGGCGTCGCCGCGGCCGCCCAGCGCCAGTGCGAACGCATCGAGCAAAATGGATTTGCCCGCGCCGGTTTCGCCGGTCAGCACCGCAAGCCCCCGGGAAAACTCGATATCGAGCCGTTCGATCAGGACGATGTCACGGATCGACAGACGCGCCAGCATTTAAGATTGGTTCCTAATGATGCGGTTCGGAACGTACTCTTCTTCCTGGCGCCAGTCTGTCAAGAGCGCTTCTCGCCTGTCCCCGCTTGCGGCAGGGAATCGCAGATGGCAACGCGTGCGAGCCTCTCCGCATCGTCATGGCGGGGCTTGGCCCTGCGCAATGACGGGCTTGCGAGGGACGCCGCACGTTGTCGAGGATGCGAAAAGGCAGGGTCTCCGGTCTGCATATGCCCCGCCGCCAGCGGGGACAAGTTACGCTAGCCGAGGCCGAGCTTCTTGAAAGCTTTGGAAATATACGAGCCCTTGTTCTCGCTGGGCTCCACTCCGCCGGACTTTACCAGGGCGTAAGCGTCCTTGTACCACTTGCTGTCGGGAAAATTGTGCCCAAGCACGGCAGCGGCGGTTTGCGCCTCGCCGATGATGCCGATCGCCATATAGGCTTCGGTCAGCCGGGCCAGCGCTTCCTCGACATGCCGGGTGGTCTGGTACTGGGTAACGACGGCCTTAAAGCGGTTGATGGCGGCGGTGTAGTCGCGCTTTTCCATGTAATAGCGGCCGACCGCCATTTCCCGGCCCGCAAGCTGGTCGCGTGCGCCTTCCAGCTTGGCCTTGGCGCTGGTGGCATATTCCGAGGTCGGATATTTGCGGACCACTTCCTGAAGCGCGGCAATCGCCTTTTCGGTGCGGCCCTGGTCGCGCGAGATGTCCGGGATCTGATCGTAATGCGAGGCGGCGATCAGATATTGCGCGTAGGCGGCGTCCGCGCTGCCGGGATGCAGGGTGACGTAGCGCGTCGCGGCGCCGATGCAACTGTCGTAGTCGCCGGCATTGTAAAACGCGTAGGCCGACATCAGCAGCGATTTGCGCGCCCAGTCCGAATACGGATGCTGGCGATCGACTTCCTCGAACTTCTTGGACGCCGCCTTCGGGTCCTTGCTCTGGTTCATCAGATACAAGCCCTCATTGTAGAGCTTGTCGGCCGGCTCTTCCTTGAAGGTGTCGTCCTTGGAGGCGAACTTGTCGAGAATATTGCCAGCACCGCACCCGCTCAAGCAGAGCGCGAGCGCCGCCAGACCCGGGGCCAGGCGTAGCGGCTGGGACAATCTGCGCAATTCGAGCGTCATACGCGGTGCCGACATGAGTTCATTAAACCTGACGTCTGTGCTGCGGTGTCCGCTGCATGCGCCATGAGCCGGGTCATGGACGCAACTGACGACCTGCCCGTGGTGCTCATCATGCCACCGCGAGCCTTAAGTAACCGAAAACAGCCCCTTAACCAACCGAATACGCAGCCATTTCGCCCGGATTAAGGCGGCCGGCCCGCCGTATTTGTCATTCCCGGCGCGAACCCGAGTTAGGTCGTCATGCCCGGCTTGTCCCTACTGGATGACGATGAAAAGGGGCGGACGGGGTCTGCATTGTCTCAGCTTCGTCATGGCCGGGCTCGTCCAGACTTGGCCCGGCCATGACGGAACACTTTGCAGGCGAACCGGGAACGACGAAGCTAAAAAGGGGCAGATCGACGCGGGCGGCGGTTCAGGACACGTCCGGGCCGTAGGCCGGGGCCACCATGCCGCCGGCCATTCCGCTCCTGATCCCGACCCGGCCGCGCGGACGCTGCGCCGGTTCCGATTCCACCACCCGCCAGGCGGTACGATCGGCCATCAAGGCGGTCAGCACGGCGTGATTGAGCTTGTGGCCGCCGCGCACGGAACGATAGGCGCCGAGCAGCGGCAACCCCGCAAGCGCGAGATCGCCGACGACGTCGAGAACCTTGTGGCGCGCGCATTCGTCGGCGTAGCGCAGGCCCTCGGAATTGAGCAGACGCTCCTCGTCGAACACCACGGAGTTCTCGAACGACGCGCCGAGCGCATATCCGGCGCTCCAGAGCCGCGCGACGTCGTTCATGCATCCGAAGGTCCGGGCGCGACAGATGTCGCGGCGGAAGCTTTCCGGATTGAGATCGAGCGTAAAATTCTGCTTGCCGATCACCGGATTGGTGAAATCGATTTCAACCTCGGCGCGAAAGCCGTTGGCATGCGGCCGCAATTCGCCGAAGGCGTCGCCCAATGCGACCTGAACGCGCTTTAAGACCTGGATGAAGCGGCGCGGCGCGGACTGCGTCAGGATACCGGCCCGATCGATCGCGGCGACAAAAGGCGCCGAACTGCCGTCCATGATCGGCACTTCCGGCCCGTCGAGCTCGATAACGGCGTTGTCGATGCCCATTCCCCGCAACGCAGCAAGGACGTGCTCCGCAGTTGAAACCAGGGGGCCTTCGCGATCGCCCAACACGGTGGCGAATTCGGTGGATATTACGGATTTCGCAACCGCCTGCAGTTCACGGTCGAAACCATCCGGACCGCTGCGGACAAAAACAAAACCTGCATCGACGGGTGCAGGTCCGAGGACCAGGCTCACGGGCAGACCCGAATGAACACCGACGCCTGTCACGGTGGCACGCGACCGAAGCGTTGTTTGACGGCTGAATTTCATTCGTAAATTGCCCACAACTGACTTACTTAAAGATCGGACCGGTCCGATGGCGCGGTGATTCGTCTTTAGTTGCCCCAAGTCGTGGCGCGACCATAGTCACTGCCACAAAGCGCGCCAACTCACGCTTGTTTACCGATTGTTACCCCAACTCTGCCGCATTCGGACCAAGCGTTTACCAAGTTCCACCCTCGATCGGCACATTGGCGACCCCCTCATCAGGCCACTAATTTGATAATTAATCGTTTCCAATCATACACTTGGAAATCACGAAACAATGCCGATTATTGCAAAAGCAAAGGCCCCGGCTGATTAAGCCGAGGCCTTTTTTCCGGTCTAAATTGTAACAAAGATCAGTTCGCCTGGCGGCGCAGGAATGCCGGAATATCCAGATGATCGTCCCCCTGTGGCGCGGATGCAACAGGCGCGGGCCGGCCGTGGGCATCAAGTCCCTGCGGTGCGGGCCGCTTTCCATATTCCGACACCGGCTCCTGGGCCGCCATCTGCTCGGCTACGCTGCGCTGCGGCTTGCGCTCCGGCAGCGGAGGCAGCGGCGCCATGGCCGGGCCCGCGGCGCGGGCCGCAATCGGCGGCTCGCTTTCCTCGTCGCGACGGCCGAGACCGACATTGGCGAGGCGCTGCAGCAGCGACATCCGGACTTTTTGCGGATGCTGCTCTTCGTCGGTCTCGCCCCGGGCCTGACGAATCTCGTTTTGCGCCGGCATCGGCAAATCTTCGAACTTCGGCATCCGGGGGGCACGGAGCGGTGCACGCTCCGCAGGTTGCGGGATGAAGGCCTCGGGCGTCGCCGGCTCCTGGACCTCGAGGCGTTTGACGTCCTGATCCGGAAACAATGACGGCTTTTGCACGATCGGCCGCACGGTGACGTCGCCGTAGGAAGCCGGCTGCATCGAAACCGGAGCCACCGGCTGCATCGATTCCGGAGCCACGGCGGCGGCGATGGCCGCCAGCGCCGCGCGCTCGATGCTGTTGGCCGGAGCGCGAGCTGCGGCGGGGGCCTGAACCGGGCGCGGCGCGTCCGATTTCTGCGCGGTCGCGGCGACGGCGCGCTGATTGTCCGCCCGCAGCTTCGCGGTGACGTCGGCAAGGCGGCTGTCGGGCGTGGCGACTGCGGAAATGACCGGGGCTGCGACGGGTCCGGCCGCCTTGGCAATCGCGGCCTGCTCGATGCCGGTAGCGACCACCGAAACGCGAATGATCCCGTCGAGGGTTTCGTCGAAGGTGGCGCCGACGATGATGTTGGCGTCCTGATCGACTTCCTCGCGGATCCGGGTGGCGGCTTCGTCGACTTCGAACAGCGTCAGGTCCTTGCCGCCGGTGATGGAGATCAACAGGCCGCGGGCGCCCTTCATGGACGAATCATCGATCAGCGGATTGGCGATCGCGGCTTCCGCAGCGGTCAGGGCGCGCTTCTCGCCGGAAGCTTCGCCGGTGCCCATCATCGCCTTGCCCATTTCGCGCATCACCGCGCGAACGTCGGCGAAATCCAGGTTGATGAGGCCTTCCTTGACCATCAGATCGGTGATGCAGGCGACGCCCGAATAGAGCACCTGGTCGGCCATCGCGAAAGCGTCGGCGAAGGTGGTCTTTTCATTGGCGACCCGGAACAGGTTCTGGTTCGGAATGATCAGCAGCGTATCGACCACCTTGTGCAGTTCGGAGATGCCGGACTCGGCGGTGCGCATGCGGCGCTGGCCTTCGAAGTGGAACGGTTTTGTCACGACGCCGACAGTGAGAATGCCCATGTCGCGCGCGGTCTTGGCGATGACGGGTGCGGCGCCGGTGCCGGTGCCGCCGCCCATGCCGGCGGTGACGAACACCATGTTGGCGCCGGACAGATGGTCGCGGATTTCGTCGATGACTTCCTGCGCCGCCGCCGCGCCGACGTCCGGCTGCGAGCCGGCGCCGAGGCCTTGCGTGACCTGGGTGCCCATCTGCACGATACGCTGGGCCTTGGACATTGTGAGCGCCTGCGCGTCGGTGTTGGCGACGACGAAATCGACACCCTGCAGCCCGGCGGTGATCATGTTGTTGACGGCATTGCCGCCAGCGCCGCCGACGCCGAATACGGTGATCCGCGGCTTCAGTTCGCTGATGTCTGGGGGAGTAAGATTGAGTGCCATGGTTGCCTCTCGATTACGCGCGCGTTGTTTCACGGGGTCCTTGGCCGGCGGCCGAAGGCGGGGGTGGAAGTCGAAGAAAGCGGAAAAGATTCATTAGAAGCCCTCGCGAAGCCATCGTCCGACCTTTCCGAAATAACCGTCAGTCCCTGTCCTGAGCTGCCGCGTATGCCGCGGTTCGACATGTTCAAGATGAGCGTATTGCGGATAAACCAGCAGGCCCGAAGGGACCGCGAACGACGCGCTCTTGGCCTCGCTGGGCAGCCGTCCGAAACCGAGCGGGCGGCCGATGCGCACCGGGCGGCCCAGAATCTGGCTCGCCAGTTCGGCAATGCCGGTGAGCTGCGAGGCGCCGCCGCTCAGCACAACCCGCGCCCGCGGCTCCGCCGCAAAAGGGGATTCCGCAAGCCGGTCCCTGACCATCTCAAAAATCTCCTCGGCGCGCTGCCGGACGATGTTCGCGATCGTGGCGCGGGACACGATCTGCGGAACATCGCGATCGTTGTCTCCGGCCGATGGCACAGACATCAACTCGCGCGCGTCGGACCCGCCGGTCAGCACGGTGCCATATAACGTCTTGATTCGCTCGGCATCCGCAATGCAGGCACCCAGGCCGCGCGCCAGATCCATCGTGATGTGCTGCCCGCCGAGCGCAAAACCGCCGGCATGGACGAAGCGGCCGCCGGAATAGATCGCCATCGTGGTCGTGCCGGCGCCCATCTCGATGACGGCGGCGCCGAGATCGGCTTCGTCATCGGTCAAAACCGAGAGCCCGGCGACATAGGGGCTGGAGGCCATGGCCTCGACGTTGAGGTGGCAGCGCTCCACCACCAGCATCAGGTTCTTGGCGACGGTTGCGTCCGAGGTCACGACATTCATGTCGACGCCGAACTGCCGCGCCACCATGCCCCGCGGATCGCGGATGCCCTTGACGCCGTCGAGCGCGTAGCCGACCGGCAGCGCATGCAGTACGGTGCGGCCCTCGGCGGTGGCATGGCGCATCCCGGTCGAGGTGACGCGGATGACATCGGCGGGCGTCACGGCGCCGCCCTTGATGTCTGCGGCGGCTTCGATCAACTGGCCCTGCAGGCGTCCGCCGGACACCGACAGCAATACGGATTCGACCCGGACCTTCGCCATGCGTTCGGCCAGCGCCACCGCATGACGCACCGCCTGCTCGCATTCGGCGAGATCGACCACCGCGCCGGCCTTGACGCCGCGTGACTGGATCTGGCTGTAGCCGATCAGTTCGACCGCATGGCTGCGGCCGCGCAACGCGTCGTTCGGCGGGCATGGTTTCAGCCGCGCGATCATGCAGGCGATCTTGCTGGTGCCGATATCGAGCGAGGCCACCAGCGCGGTACGCTTCTGCGGCATCGGGCGCGTCTTCGGCGTCTGTTTGCGTTCAAGGCCGCTCATGCGCTGCCGGCCTTTTTCTTCGACTTGTCCTTGAACAGCTCTTCGCGGGCCTTGGCGGCATCTTCAGACAGCCGCACCGTCATCCGGTCCGGCAACCGCATGTCGATCGCGGTGATGTCGCGCGAAAACAACCGCTCATCCCTGTCCAGCCTGGTCAGCGCCGCCAACGCATTGCCGACGTCGTTTTCCGGCAGGCGGACGTCGAGGCCATCCTTGAGCCGCAGGTTCCAGCGCCGCTCGCCGACGAACACGGCGGCCTTCATGGCCGAGCGAACGCGCGGATAACGATCCAGCAGTGCGAAGAAATCCCTCGCGCGGGTTTCGGCGCCCTTGCCCACCACCAGCGGCAATCCCCTGAAGCGGCGGGCCACGTAAGGCTCCAGCACCGCGCCGTCATCGGCGATCACCGAGAGGCGGCCGTCCTGCTGCCACAGCGCGAACGCCGAGCGTTCGGTGATATCGATCTGGAGCTGGCCGGGATAGAATTTCTGCACGTTGGCGTCGCCGATCCATGGATTGGCTTTCAGCTTGTCGCGCACGACGGCGGCATCGAGAAACAGCAGCGACGAGCGGCCGTTGACCCCGCCGATCGCCAGCACCTCGTCCTGCGTCAACTGTTTCCGGCCGTTGATGGCCACGGCGACGATCCGGAACCCGACGGAATTTGCCAGGGCATTCCGTGCGTCGCTGAGCGCGGTGGTCAGTTCCTCGACATGACCGCCCTTGACGACGCCGAGACCGGCGCTGCCCAGCAGCATCACGACGGTGGCGGTGACGCCGACCCGGCGTGGAACATGGCGCTCGAACCACGCGATCAGGCGGTGAGGGTTTTTTTCGCGCTCGGTGAGCCGCTTGGCCCGGGCGCGCTTGATCTCGGCCAGCCGCCGGCGCAGCGGCGCCAGTTGCTCGCGCAACAGGATCAGCGCGCCTTTCGCCGCGGCCTTCAACAGGTCAGCTTGGGGCCTCAGCGATCGCAGCGACCGGTCGAGGCGTCCTGCACCATCCATTGCACGAGCTCGTCAAATGTTATGCCCGCAGATGCGGACGCTGGCACTCCTGCGCCAGCGTTAACCTTCGGACTTCCTGGTAAACAAAGGGTAAAATAGGTGCGGCCAGGTCGCGATTTGATGCGCGGCGTGAACGGCTTGCCGGACACCATCGTCATTTCCGTCACAGCCGGGGCTCCGTCTGGCCGGGCTTCGGCGGCGAAGCTCACGTCATGGCCGGACTTCGGCGGCGACCCCAAATCCCGTCATGGCCGGGCTCGTCCCGGCCATCCACGTCTTTCTTGGCTTCAGCGCCGCCAAGACGTGGATGCCCGGGACAAGCCCCGGGCATGACGAATCTCGGCGGGGCGGACATGACAACCGCAGGGACGGGCATGACGAACTTCGGCGCGGCGGCCGCGACGAACCGGCGGCGCTTCAGTTGAGCTTTGAGGGCGTTGCAACTCCGTCATGGCCGGGCTTGTCCCGGCCATCCACGTCTTGCAGAATTCCCGCATGGCAGGTGGCTGGGTGTACATTCTGACCAATCGTCCGAACGGCATTCTGTATGTCGGCGTGACCAGCGATCTCGTCCGCCGCATCTACGAGCACCGCTTCGGACTGGCCGAGGGCTTCACCAGGCGGTATGGATTGAAGCGGCTGGTCTACTTCGAGCGGTTCGACGATATCCGTCAGGCCATCCAGCGCGAGCACACCATCAAACACTGGTCGCGCGCGTGGAAGGTCCGCAAGATTATCGCCGTCAACCCGGAGTGGGACGACCTTTACGCGACGATCGCGACGTAAGACGTGGATGCCCGGGACAAGCCCGGGCATGACGAACTTCGGCGGAGCTCAAGCCCCGGGCATGACGAATCTCGGCAAAGCTCAAGCCCGCCGGGGCGGGCTTAGTGCCGCTGCGCCCGCTTCCGGGCCAGCGCGATCTGGTCGTTCAGGAAATCGGCGAACGCGATTCCCTGCGCCTGGAGCGCCTTCGGATACAGCGAGGCCTGGGTCAGGCCCGGCAGCGTATTGGTTTCAAGAAACACCGGGCCGTCCTCGGAAATGATGAAGTCGGAGCGCGAATAGCCGCTGCAGGACATCGCCCGGTGCGCCTTGAGCGCGTGGTCCATGATCTCGGCGCCGAGGTCGGGTGCGAAACGCCCGGGGCAGATTTCCCTGGTCGATTTGGCAAGATATTTTGCGCGGTAGTCGAAGCCGAACCCGCCCTCGGCTGGAATGATCTCCACCGTCGGCAGCGCGATCAGCGAGCCGTCCAACAACTCCAGCACGCCGCAGGTGGCTTCCGCGCCAACGATGAACGGTTCGATCACATAGTCTTCGGTCCTGGCCGCATGGCGTACCTGGACCAGGTCCTGCGTCGAATTGACGAAGATCAGGCCGTAGCTCGATCCGTCCTTTGCCGGCTTGGCGATCAGCCTGCCGTACTGCGCCAGCGCCGCTTCTGCATTTTCCAGCGCCACGCCCGGCGGAGGCTTCACGCCCGCGATCGCCGCAAAGCGTTTTGCCGCCACCTTGTCGAAAGCCAGATGCGACGAGGCGGAGCCGGAACCGGTGAAGGCGATTCCGCGCAGTTCGCACATCGCCTGAAGTTCGCCGTTCTCCGCCATGCCGCCGTGCAGGCCGAGCAGCAGCAGGCGGTTGTCCGTGACCGCCTGGTCGAGCGCCTGCTCGATGCCGCCGACGCCGGGATCTGCCGGCTCGAACGCCTGCTCGAACGGACGGGAATGACCGAGCAGCGTGTCGGGCGCGACCGCATGCACGGTGTCGCCGACATTCCAGAACCACAAATCGGCGTCAGGCAGCGCCGAATGCAGCGCCTGGGCGCTGGCCACGGACACCAGCCGCTCCTTGCTCAAGCCGCCGAAGAGAATGGTGGTCCGCATCGTGCCTCTTCGCTCATTCCGGGATGCGCCTCCTGCCGGGCGCTTGCGTTGCTCGCGCCCCGGAATGACGGCGTATTAACGTGCGATTCCGATTCGCTTGATTTCCCATTGTAGCTCAATCCCGGAATTCTCTCTCACCCGCGCGCGCACCGTCTCGCCCAGCATTTCGATGTCGCAGGCTGTCGCTTCGCCGGTGTTGATCAGAAAATTGCAGTGCATTTCCGACACCTGCGCGCCGCCGAGGCGCAGGCCGCGGCAGCCGGCCGCGTCGATCAGTTTCCAGGCGCTGTGGCCGGGCGGATTCTTGAAGGTCGAGCCGCCGGTCTTTTCGCGGATCGGCTGCGCGGTTTCGCGATGGATTTGGACCTCGTCCATGCGCGCACGAATCGCCTCCGGCGCGGCGATGACGCCGCGAAAGCGCGCCGAGGTGAAAATGATCGAAGGATCGACGCCGCTGTTGCGGTAGACGAATTTCATGCCTGCACTATCGAAGGTGTGCTTGTGGCCGTCGCGGGAGATGCCGGCGGCTTCGATCAAGACGTCCTTGGTCTCGCCGCCATTGGCGCCGGCGTTCATGCGCAATGCGCCGCCGACCGCGCCGGGAATGCCGAAGTAAAATTCAAGGCCGCCGATGTTCGCCGCGGCGGCGGTTTCCGCCACGCGCTTGTCCAGCGCCGCGGTGCCGGCGCGCACGATGTCGCCATCGGCGCTGGTTGCGCCGAAACCGCGCGGGCTGAGGCGGATGACGACGCCGGGCATCCCGCCGTCGCGCACGATCAGGTTGGAGCCGACGCCGACGACATAGACCGGAATTTCCTCGCGCAGGTGGGCGAGGAAATGGACGAGGTCGTCCTCGTCCGCCGGCGTGAACAGCACTTGCGCCGGCCCCCCGACGCGAAACCAGGTCAGCGGTCCGAGCGGCTCATTGGCGAGCAGCCGCCCGCGCAAGCCAGGCATCGCGGCTTTAAGCTCGGGTGTGATGTCGGGGAAGCTCATGATTTGTCGTCATGGCCGGGCTTGTCCCGGCCATCCGCGTCGATCTGCCGCGTCATTGCCGGGCTTGATCCGGCAACCCATCGCCTTCGAGAGCAACTTACCAAGACGATGGATACGCGGGTCAGGCCCGCGTATGACGCAGTAGACGTGGATGGCCGGGACAAGCCCGGCCATGGCGAACTGGGGTGCGTCGTGGTCTCCATCACCCCAGCGCCTTCAGTTCGGCCGGCAGCGCATAGGCCCATTGCGTGATATTGCCGGCGCCAAGACAAACCACGTAATCGCCGGGGCCGGCGACGCCACGCACCACGCCTGCGAGAGCTGCGGCGTTTGGCAGCGGAATCACTTCGCGGTGGCCATGGGCGCGCAGGCCGAGGACGAAATGGTCGCGGTCGACGCCCGGGATCGGCGCCTCGCCCGCCGGATAGACCTCGGCGACGATGACGGCGTCGGCGTCGTTGAAGCAGGTACAGAATTCCTCGAACAACGACTGCAGCCGGGTAAAGCGATGCGGCTGCACTACCGCGACCACCTTGCCGTTGATCGACTCCCGCGCAGCGCGCAGCACCGCCGATATCTCGACCGGGTGATGGCCGTAGTCGTCGATGACGGTGACGCCGTTCCATTCGCCGGTCTTGGTGAAGCGCCGCCGCACCCCGCCGAAGCCGGCCAGCGCCTTGCGGATCATGGCATCCGACAATCCGAGTTCATGAGCCACCGCGATGGCCGCGGTGGCGTTGAGCGCGTTGTGCCGCCCCGGCATCGGCAGCACGAGGTCGGCGATCTCATGCGCGGTGCCCGCTTTGCGGTCGCGGAACGCCACCCGGAAGGCGGAGCCGGCGTTGACCGGCGCAAGCTCGAGCAGCCGCACGTCGGCCTGCGGATTTTCGCCGTAGGTGATGATGCGGCGATCCTCAATCTTGCCGACGATCGTTTGCACGACGGGGTGATCGATGCACATCACCGCGAAGCCGTAGAACGGGACGTTCTCCACAAAACTGCGAAAGGCCTCCTGCACGGCTTCGAAGGTCTTGAAGTGGTCGAGATGCTCGGGGTCGACATTGGTGACGATGGCGACATCGGTCGGCAGCTTCAGGAACGTGCCGTCGCTCTCGTCGGCTTCCACCACCATCCACTCCCCGGCGCCAAGCCGGGCGTTGGTTCCATAGGCGTTAATGATGCCGCCGTTGATCACGGTCGGATCGAGGTCGCCGGCGTCGAGCAGCGCCGCTACCATCGACGTGGTGGTGGTCTTGCCGTGGGTGCCGGCGATCGCGACGCAGCTTTTCAGCCGCATCAGTTCGGCCAGCATTTCGGCGCGGCGTACCACCGGGATGCGCTGCGCCCGCGCCGCCATCAATTCCGGATTGTCGCGCCGAATCGCGGTGGACACCACCAATACGTCGGCGCCGGCGACGTTTTCGGCCTTATGACCGATGCCGATGGTGATGCCTTTTTCGCGCAGGCGGTTGACATTGGCACTCTCCGAGGCGTCGGAGCCCTGCACCGTATAACCGAGATTGCAAAGCACTTCGGCAATGCCGCTCATGCCGATGCCGCCGATCCCGACGAAGTGGATAGGTCCGATCTCACGCGGCAGTCTCATAGGGGCATGTCTCGTTGGTCCTCGTCACGCCCGGGCTTGTCCGGGCCATCCACGTCCTGCTTCGCTGCCGGTTATGAAAGACGTGGATGGCCGGGACAAGCCCTGCTGGATTCACATATCTCGTCATACGCGGGCTTGACCCGCGTATCCATCCATCTTCGGAAGAGTTGTTTCGAAGGGAATGGATTGCCGGGTCAAACCGGCAATGGCGGCCGAGATGTGTGCATCCAGCCGAATGAGGCCCGGCCAGACGGAAAACAGCGACGTTCGCGCCGTTAATCCTGAATCCCCGCCACTTTCGCCACCAGATCGGCCAGCCGTTCGGCGGCATCGAGCTTGCCGACGGTACGCGCGCCCGCCGCCATCGCGGTCAGCCGCGCGGGTTCCGCGGCAAGGCCGGAGATTTCCGCGGCGAGCCGGTCGGGCGTGAAATCTCCCTGCGCGATTCGGATCGCGCCGTTCGCCCGCGCCAGCACGCCGGCATTGGCGAACTGGTCCTGATCGATCGAGCCTGGCAGCGGCACCAGGATCGAGGGGCGGCCGACGGCGCCGAGCTCGGCGACGGTGCCCGCGCCGGAGCGCGAGATCACCAAATGGCTCGACGCCAGCCGGGCCGGCAAATCGGAAAAGAACGGCGCCAGTTCCGCATCGATCTTCAACCGGTCGTAGGTCGCACGCACGCGCGAAAAATCCTCCTCGCGCACCTGCTGCACCAGGACCAGTCTGCGCCATAGCTGAGGTTCCAGCCGTCCGATCGCGCTGGGCACGACATCGGACATCACCCGCGCGCCCTGGCTGCCGCCGACCACCAGCAAGCGCAGCGGACCGGCCGAATCGAGCGCCGCGAACGGCACCGCCGCGGCGGCGAGAATCGCCGGGCGCATCGGCGTGCCGGTGGTCGTCGTCTTCACCGCCAATGCCGGATCCTGATCGAGCACGCCCGGCAGCGAGGTCGCGATCGCGCTGACGCGGCGCGAGAGAAAACGGTTGGCGCGGCCCAGCACCGCGTTGGAATCGTGAATGACGGTTGGAATGCCGAGCAGCCGCGCCGCCAGCAGCGGCGGCAGCGTCGGATAACCGCCGAAGCCGACCACGGCGGCGGGCGTCGACCGCCGCATCAGAGTGAATGCGACCGCCGTACCGGCGGCGAGCGTCACGCCCGTGCGCGCCAGCGACCACGGCGAGCGCCCGCGCACGGTTTCGCTCGGCACCACGTCGATCATGTCCTTCGAGAACAATCCGCTGTAGCGCAGCGCACGGGAATCCGTGACCAGCCGCACGCGCACGCCGCGCTTCATCAGTTCGACGCCGAGCGCCTCGGCGGGAAACAGATGGCCGCCGGTGCCGCCGGCGGCCAGCAGAATCAGGGGAGAATTATTCATCGGCAGGAGTGTTGCAAATTTCCGCCGTCATTGCGAGCCGACGGGTCCGGTTTCGCCGGTCCGATGCCAGGCTCCGCCAATCAATCATTCCCGTCATTGCCGGACGTGACACTACCGGTTCACACATCTCGTCATACGCGGGCTTGACCCGCGTATGCATCCATCTTCCGAAAAGTCGTTTCGAAGAGGGGATGGATTGCCGGGTCGAGCCCGGCAATGACGGCGAGATGTGTGCGTATGGTAGGTCAAACCCGGCAATGACGATGGGCTGCGTGCATCCGGAAGGGCTTGACCCGGCAAGCCATCGCGTTCGAAAGATTGATGTGAAAATCGACGGATGCGCGGGCCAAGCCCGCATGACGATAGTTCGCTCGCTGGCAATGCCGGAAGGTAAAGATCAGGCGTAGCTGCCGACCGCGTTGGCGTCGCCGATGGATTCCATCTCGGTGCGCGGCCGCAGCCGCGTCAGCGCCAGCATCATGCCGACGCCGTAAGCCAGCGAGATCATCGACGATCCGCCGTAGGAAATGAACGGCAGCGTCATGCCCTTGGCCGGGATCAGATGCAGGTTGACCGACATGTTGATGGCGGCCTGTACGCCGAACAGGATGGCGAGGCCCGACGCTGCGAACCGCGCGAACAGGTCCTCGGTGGCGTAGGCGCGCAACAGCGTCCGGATCACGATGAAGGCGAACAGCGCGAGCAGCGCCAGGCAGAGAATGATTCCGAATTCCTCCGCGCCCACCGCGAATACGAAGTCGGTGTGGCTGTCGGGAAGGCTGCGCTTGGCGATGCCCTCGCCCGGCCCCAGCCCGAACCAGCCGCCATTGGAAAAGGCTTCCATCGCGGTATCGACCTGGAAGGTATCGCCTGACGCGGGATCCATGAATCGCTTGATGCGGCCGGCGACATGGGGCACCAGAAGATAGGCGCTGAACAGGCCCGCCGCCGCCGCGCCGGCAAGCCCGAACACCCAGACGATCCGCATGCCTGCGATAAAGAACAGCGAGCCCCACACCATCAGGATCAGCATGGTCTGGCCGAAATCCGGCTCCATCACCAAAAGCGACACCAGCATCATCAGCACCACCAGCGCCATCGACGTCGCCGGCATTTCCGGCCGCCGCGCCGATTCCGCAAACAGCCACGCCGCCAGCACCACGAAGGCCGGCTTTGCCGATTCCGACGCCTGGATATTGACGCCGAGCAGCGTGATCCAGCGCCGCGACCCCTTGACCTCGGGTCCGAACAGCAGGGTCGCCACGATTAAAATGACGCTGACCGTGAATATGACCAGCGCGGCGCGGCGGATTTGCCGCGGCGACAGGAACGACACGGCGATCAGCACCATGAACGACGGCAGCAGAAACAGCACGTGGCGGTTGAAGAAGTGGAACGGGTCAAGCCCGATCCGCGTCGCCACCGGCGGGCTCGCCGCCAGCGACAGGATGACCCCGCCCAGAATCAACGCCACGATCGCCGCCAGCAGCAGGCGATCCACGGTCCACCACCATTCGCTGAAAGGGGTGCGTTGTTCACGGGAGATCATGGCGCTTGTCCTGAAGGCGGAGGTTTGCCCATTGGTGCGCCGTCACGGTTACCGGAGGGTTAATGCAATCAGGCATTCCGTCATTCCGGCATGCGCCGCGCTTTCCCCCTCGTCATGCCCGGCCCTGTACCTACTGGATTCACATATCTCGTCATACGCGGACTTGACCCGCGTATCCATCCGTCTTCGCAAGAGTCGTTTCGAAGCGGATGGATTGCCGGGTCAAGCCCGGCAATGACGATAAGATGTGTGCATCCAGTAGGGACAAGCCCAGCCATGACGGCAAGGGGGTCACACCACCTTCTTCACGCCGGGCAGCGCCGTCACCAGATCGCGGAAGCGGTCGCCGCGGATTTCGAAATTGCGGTACTGGTCGAACGACGCGCAGGCCGGCGACAGCAGCACCACCGGATCGGCCAATCCCGCCGCCTCCGCATCGCGGGCGGAACTGGCGACGGCGACGTCGAGCGTTTCGCTGATCTCGTGCGGCACCCGGTCGCCGAGCGTGCCTGCGAATTCCTTCGCCGCCTCGCCGATCAGGTAGGCCTTGCGGATGCGCGGGAAATATTCCGCAAGGCTGGTGATGCCGCCGAGTTTCGGCTTGCCGCCGGCGATCCAGAAAATATCCGCGAATGACGACAGCGCATGCGCCGCGGCATCCGCGTTGGTGCCCTTAGAGTCGTTGACGAACAGCACGCGGCCGCGGCGGCCGACCTGTTCCATGCGATGGACGAGGCCGAGAAAACTGCGCAGGGCTTTTTGCAGGTTGTCCCCGCCGACGCCGAGCGCCAGCGCGCAGGCCGACGCGCAGGCGGCGTTCTGCGCATTGTGCAGGCCGCGCAGCGAACCGATGGCGCTGATGCCGGCGATGTCGCTGCGGGCGCCGCCGGCGGCGCGCACGATTCTTTCGCGCTCGACGGTGATGCCGTCCGCCAGCGGGCGTTTCACCGAGACCCGCACCACGCGTCCGCCGGATTGATCGATCCGGTCGGCAATCGCGCGGCACCAGCCGTCGTCGACGCCGACGATCGCCGTGCCGCGGCGCTGCACGCCGGCCACCAGCCGTTCCTTCACCGCGGCGTAATTCTCCATGGTGCCGTGGCGGTCGATGTGGTCCTCGCTGATATTGAGCAGGATGCCGATGCCGGGATCCAGCGACGGAGACAGATCGATCTGATACGACGACATCTCGATGACGTGGACGCGGCCGGCGCGCGGCGGCTGAAGCGACAGGATCGCGGTGCCGATATTGCCCCCCATCTGCACGTCGTGACCGGCCTCGCGCATCAGGTGCGCCACCAGCGCCGTGGTGGTGGACTTGCCGTTGGTGCCGGTGACGGCCACGAACGGCGCATCTGGCGCGTGACGGCGGCGCTCGCGGCAGAACAGTTCGATGTCGCCGATCACTTCGACGCCGGCCTCGCGCGCGGACAGCACCGACCAGTGCGGCGTCGGATGCGTCAGCGGCGCGCCGGGCGTCAGCACCAGCGCCGCGAAATTCGCCCATGACACCCTGCGCAAGTCCGCGGTGATGAAGCCGGCCTGCGCGGCCTTCGCCAGATTGTCCGTGCTATCGTCGCCGGCGATGACTTCCGCGCCGCCGGCCTTCAGGGCACGGCAACTGGCAAGTCCGGAGCCGCCGAGCCCGAACACCGCGACGGTCCTGCCGGCGAAAGAGGTGACCGGGATCACGACCCGGATTCCATCAGCATGCCGTCCCCGCGAAGGCGGCGACCCATAACCACCGACGCTTGCCGCCGCGCTCGCAGGCCGGCCCGGTCTTCGCAGAACAGACGCAGGGGTCTGGGGGTCCCCGCCTTCGCGGGGACGACGCCGGATGGATTGTTCACCACCTCGTCACCGCAGCTTCAGCGTCGAGAGGCCGGCAAGCGCCAGCATGACCGAGATGATCCAGAACCGGATCACGATCTGCGGCTCGGTCCAGCCTTTCTGCTCGAAATGGTGGTGCAGCGGCGCCATCCGGAACACGCGCTTGCCGGTGAGCTTGAACGAGATCACCTGCACGATGACCGACACGGCTTCGAGCACGAACAGCCCGCCGATGATCGCCAGCACCAGTTCGTGCTTGGTCGCGACCGCGATCGCGCCGAGCATGCCGCCGAGCGCAAGCGAGCCGGTATCGCCCATGAAGATCGACGCCGGCGGCGCGTTGAACCAAAGGAAGCCGATGCCCGCGCCTATCACCGCGCCGCACACCACCATGAGTTCGCCGGTACCGGCGACGTAATTGATCTGCAGGTAATCGGCGAACACCGCGTTGCCCGACAGATACGCGATGACGGCGAAGCTCGCCGCCGCGATCATCACCGGAACGATCGCCAGACCGTCGAGACCGTCGGTGAGATTGACGGAATTGCCGGCGCCGACAATGATGAACGCGCCGAAGATGACAAAGAGCCAGCCGAAATTGATGATCACATCCTTGAAGAAGGGGATCACCAGCGCGCTGGACAGCTGGTCGCGGCCGAGCCGGATCAGCGCATAGCAGGCGGCGAGCGCGATCAGCGCTTCGATCACAAGACGGATGCGGCCGGCGAAACCGCTGTGGCTCTGCTGCGTGACTTTCAGGTAATCGTCGTAGAATCCGACGAAGCCGAATCCGAGCGTCACCGCGAGCACGATCCAGACATAGGGATTGGACGGATTGGCCCACAGCAGCGTCGAAACCATGAGGCCGGACAGGATCATCAGCCCGCCCATCGTGGGCGTCCCCTTTTTGGTGACGAGGTGCGAGGCCGGGCCGTCGGCCCGGATCGGCTGTCCCTTGCCCTGGCGCAGGCGGAGATTGTCGATGATCCAGGGGCCGAACAGAAACACGAACAGCCCGCCGGTGAACATCGCGCCCCCGGTGCGAAAGGTGATGTAGCGAAACACGTTCAGGAACGCGCGAAATGGAAACAAAAAAGGCACGCTGTTGGAAAGGTCGATCAGCCAGTAGAACATTTAGTCCGCCTTATACCGCCATGTCGTCGAGCGCGGTCTTGCCGGGGAAGCGCTGTTCGAGTGCCGTGACAATCGTCTTCATCTTCGAGCCGAGCGAACCCTTGACCATGATGACGTCGCCGGCGCGGATCGCCGCCAGCACCTGCGATTCGAGCGCATCGGCGCTCCCGGCATAGCCGCCCCGCTTGCCCGAGGAAAGGGCGTCCCACAGATTGCGCATCAATGGGCCGCAGCAATATACCAGATCGACATGATCGGCTTTGACCGCCTCGATCAGGCCGCGATGCAATTGCGCGGCGGTGGGGCCGAGCTCGAGCATGTCGCCGAGCACCGCGATGCGCCGTCCGTGCGGACCGACCGAGGCCGCGCCGAGCACGTTCAACGCGGCGGCCATCGACGCCGGATTGGCGTTGTAGCTTTCGTCGATCAGCGTGGCCTCGCCGTGCCCCACCTGCAGCGCATGCCGGACGCCACGGCCCGCGGCGGGCTGCGCGTGCGACAGCGCCAGGCCCGCGAGCGCCAGATCGGCGCCGGCCAGCGACGCCGCCGCCAGCACAGCGAGAGAGTTCATCGCCATGTGGCGGCCGGGCATCCCGAGCTTGTAGGTGACCTCGCGGCCGAGGATGTCGGCATGAACCGCCGAGCAGGCCGCATGCAGCGACACGTCGATCAGCCGCGCGTCGGATTTTTCGTGCGAGCCGAACGAGACGATGCGCGCAATGCCGAGCTGTTCCGCCTGCCTCTGCAAGCGCGCAAACTGCGAATTGTCGCGATTGAGCACGACCGCCCCGCCGCGCTCGACGCCTGCGAAAATTTCCGCCTTGGCGTCGGCGATCGCCTCGATGCCGGTAAAGAACTCCAGATGCACCGGCTCGACGGTGGTGATGACGGCGACATGCGGCCGGACCATCCGGACCAGCGGCTCGATCTCGCCGGCGTGGTTCATGCCGATCTCAAAGATCGCAAAACGCGCGGATGCCGGACAGCGCGCCAGCGACAGCGGCACGCCCCAGTGGTTGTTGAACGAAGCGGCCGAGGCATGGGTCTCGCCTTGCGCGCCGAGCACGCGGCGCAGCGCTTCCTTGGTCGAGGTCTTGCCGACCGAGCCGGTGACGGCGACGATCTCGGCGCTCAGCCGCGCCCGCGAGGCGCGCGCCAGATCGACCAGGCCGGCGAGCACGTCATCGACAACCAGCAACGGCGCGTCATTGGGAAATTTCTGGCGCTGCGCGGTTTCGACCACCGCCAGTGCCGCCCCCGCGTTCAACGCCGCGGCGACAAAATCATGGCCATCGTGCACATCGCCCTTGATCGCAAAATAGGCTTCGCCCGGCGAGATGGTGCGGCTGTCGATGGAAATCCCGATGATCGCGTTGGGCAGCTTGCCACTTACGGCGGCGCGCATCGCCTCCGCCATCTCCAACGATGTCCACAGCGGCGCGCTCATGCGACCCTCGACGCCAGCGCCGCCGCCGCGGCCTCATGATCGCTGAACGGCAGCGTATGGTCGCCGACGATCTGCCCGGTCTCATGGCCCTTGCCGGCGATCAGCAGCGCATCGCCGGGCTGCAGAGCGGCGATGGCCACCCGAATTGCCTCGGCGCGGTCGCCGATATCCCTGGCGCCCTTCGCCGCGGCCAGAATGGCGGCGCGGATAGCGGCCGGATTTTCGCTGCGCGGATTGTCGTCGGTAATGATGACGCTGTCGGCATTGCCGGCGGCGATTTCGCCCATCAGCGGCCGCTTGCCGGCGTCGCGGTCGCCGCCGGCGCCGAACACCACGACCAGCCTGCGTTTTGCATAAGGCCGCAATGCCTGCAGCGCCTTCGCCAGCGCGTCCGGCTTGTGCGCGTAATCGACGAAAATCGGCGCGCCGTTGCGTTCGCCGACGCGCTCCAGCCGGCCCCTGGCGCCTTCAAGATGTTCAAGCGCGGCGAACACACGATCGGGCGCGCTGCCGGTGCCGATCGCCAGACCCGCGGCGGCCAAGGCGTTCTCGATCTGGAATTCGCCCACCAAGGGCAATCGCAACGCGCGCTTGCGGCCCTGATGTTCGAGAACGAGTTTCTGTCCGAAGCCGTCAATCGCGGCGTCGGCCAGACGAATGCCTTCGCCCCCGTCGCCCCTGCGTCCGACCGTCATGATGCGCAGTTTGCCGGCCCGGGCGGCGTCGACCGCCGCCTGCGACGTGTCATGGTCCGCCGATATCACCGCAGCCCCGCCGGCCGCGACCAGGTCGCGGAACAGCCGCAGCTTGGCGCCGAGGTAGTGCGCCACGTCCGGGTGATAGTCCATGTGATCGCGCGACAGATTGGTAAAGGCGCCGGCGCCGATGCGGATGCCGTCGAGCCGGTACTGGTCGAGGCCGTGCGACGAAGCCTCAAGCGCGAGGTGCGTGACGCCCTCGCTCGCGATTTCATCGAGCTGGCGATGCAGCGCGATCGGGTCTGGCGTGGTCAGCGATCCATGCACGGACCGCTTCGGCGACACCAGCCCGATGGTGCCGATGCTGGCCGCCGCATGGCCGAGCCGCTGCCAGATCTGCCGCGTGAAGGCGGCGACGGAGGTTTTGCCGCTGGTACCGGTCACCGCGGCGATAACGGCCGGCTGACGGGAAAAGAACCTTGCCGCGGCGAGGGCCAGCGCGCGGCGCGGATTGGACGTGGCGACGAACGGGACGCGGCGGTCTTGCTGCGGCGAATGCTCGCCGGCAATGGCCACCGCGCCGGACGCGATCGCCTGATCAATGAACCGCGCGCCGTCGGTTTTGGCGCCCGCAAGTGCGAAGAACAGATCGCCCGGCCCGACGGCGCGGCTGTCCGCGGCAAGGCCGGTGACCACCACCTCGCCGGCCTGGGCATCAAGCCCGAACTCGTCGCCAAACAGGTCGCGAAGTTTCATGGTCTTCCAAATCAGCCGCCGCACCGGCAATGCGTCTACTGGCTTGTCTTCGATGTCGCAAGAATAAGGCGGTCGGACGGCGGCAGGTCGAACCGCGGCTCGATTCCCAGCAGCGGCGCAATCCGCGCAATCACCTTGCCCCCGGTCGGCACCGCGTTCCAGCCGGAAGTGATGAAGCCATGGGTTTCCGGCAGCGCCTTCGGCTCGTCCAGCATGATAAGCAGCTGAAATTGCGGGTTGTCCGCCGGCAGGATCGCGGTAAACGAGTTCAACACCTGCTTTTTGGAATAGCGTCCATTGATGACTTTTTCAGCCGTGCCGGTCTTGCCGCCGATATAATAGCCCTTCACGTCGGCCTGCTTGGCGGTGCCGATTTCGGCGTTCAGCCGCATCAGGTAACGAATCTTGTCGCTGGTTTCCTTTTTCACCACGCGCTTGCCGATCGCAAGCGCCTCTTCCTCGCTGCGCTTAAGGAACGTCGGCGGAATCAGAGTGCCGCCGTTGATCATGGCATTGATGCCCATCACCGCCTGCAGCGGCGCCACCGCGATGCCGTGTCCGAACGCGATGGTGATGGTGTTGAGTTCTCCCCATCGCTTCGGCACCAGCGGCGAGGCGCTTTCGGGCAGTTCGGTGCGCAGCCGGTCGAGCTGGCCGACTTTTTTCAGGAACGTTCGGTGCGCCTCGACGCCCTGCGACAGCGCCACCCGTGCGGCGCCGACATTCGAGGAAAAGGTGAAGACTTCCGACAGCGTGATGGAGCGGCCGAGCGGATGGGTGTCGTGGATGGCGAACTTGCCGTAGTGCAAGGCGCCGCGGGCATCGTACAGCGTGCCGAGATTGGCCTTGCCGGAATCCAGCGCCATCGCCAGCGTCAGCGTCTTGAAGGTCGAGCCCATCTCGTAGACGCCGGTGGTAAGGCGGTTGATGCGGTCGGGATCGTGCGCCTCTTTCGGATTGTTCGGATCGAAATCCGGCACCGATACCATGGCGACGATCTCGCCGGTCTTGACGTTGGACACCAGGCCGGATGCCGCCTTGGCCTTGAACTTTTCCTTGGCCTTGATCAGTTCATCGCGCAGCGCGTGCTCGACGCGCAGGTCGATCGACAGTTCCACCGGCTTTTGCAGCCGGTCGGTGGCGAAGCCGGCGCGATGCAGGTCGGCAAGGCCGTTGCTGTCGAGCCATTTCTCCATTCCCGCAATGCCCTGGTTGTCGATATTGACGAGGCCGATCAGGTGCGCGACTTCGGCGCCGGTCGGGTAGACGCGCTTGTTCTCGCGCAGGAAGCCGATGCCCGGGATGCCGAGGCGATGAATTTCCTGCTGCTGCTGCGGCGTGATCTCGCGCTTCAGCCAGACAAAGCCTTTCTTGCCGGACAGCCGTTCGCGGACTTCGCCGGTGTCGAGATCCGGCAGCGTTGCAGTCAGAAGTTCGATCGCTTCATCCTTGTCGATGATCCGCCGCGGTTCGCCGAACAGGCTCGGCGCCTTGACGTCGGTGGCCAGCACTTCGCCGTTGCGGTCCACGATATCCGGCCGCGCGGTTGCGATGGCGTCCTGCGAGGCGGTGCGGCGCGCGCCGTGATTGTCGCCGACTACGGCGAACATGATCAGCCGGCCCGCGATCACGGCGTAGATCGCCGCGAAAGCCACGATGGCCAGACCGACGCGGGCGCGCGCCTTGGCGGCGCGATCGACGTTGCGTCCGTACAGCAGGCTGCGGACCAGCCGCTGCCGCCACGGTTCGGCGGATTTTTGCCCGGGCTTCCTGGGCTTGACGAGAGCGAGCGCCTGATCGGTCACTGCTGATCCTCCGGCGCCGGCACCGAGCCGGTCACGGTTTCCGATTCGATGGCCTGCAGCATCGCGCCGATCGGATCGGGATCGCCTTTGCGGAAGAAGCTCGGCGGGCGGTCGGGCAGGTTCTTCAACTGATCGAACTGGACGGCGGTGATCGGCTTCAGCGTCAGATGCCGCTCGGCCAGGCCCTGCAGCCGCAGCGGCGCGTCGAGCTTGGCCCACTCGGCGCGCAGCGCCGCGATGGCGTCGCGCTGCTCGCGCACTTCGGCATGCAGCCGCAGCACGCGCTCGGTGCGGGAGGTGGATTCCATCTTGATGCGGTAGACATAGGCCGCGGCGAACAGCAATATGCCGATGACGAGGAGATGGACGAACCGCATGGTCAGCCCCCCCTCATGACGGCGGCGAGCGAAGGCCATGCCGGCAGCGCTGCGGCGGCAAGCGCCGGCGCGTCGGTGCGTTCGGCGGCCCGCAACTTGGCCGACCGCGCGCGCGGATTGGCGCGCACTTCGGCGTCCTGCGCGATCACCGGACGCCTGGTCAGGATCCGGAAGGCCGGCGCGGACCTGGCAATTTCAGGCAGATGCCGCGAGCCGCCGCCGCTCCCGGCCCGTTCGTTGAAAAAGTTCTTGACGATGCGGTCTTCCAGCGAATGGAACGACACCACCACCAGCCGGCCGCCGGGCTTCAGCACGCGCTCGGCCGCCGCCAGGGCGAGATGCAGCTCATCGAGTTCTTCGTTGACGAAAATCCGCAAGCCCTGAAACGTCCGCGTTGCCGGATGAATGTCGCCCGGTTTCGACCGCACTACTTTCGAAACGATCCCGGCCAGGGCGCGCGTGGTCGTGATCGGCGCTTCATGTCGGCTGGCCGCGATGGCGCGGGCCACGGCGCGGGAATGACGCTCTTCGCCGAAGATGTAGATGATGCTGGCGAGATCGGCCTCGGAGGCCGTGGCGACGATATCCGCCGCGGTCGGACCGTCGTGCCCCATGCGCATGTCGAGCGGGCCGTCGAGGCGGAAGGAGAAGCCGCGGCCTGCCTCGTCGATCTGCATCGAGGAAACTCCGACATCCATCACCACGCCGTCCACCGCGCCGGCGCCCTGCGCGGCGCAAACCTCGGCGAGATTGGAAAACCGGTTTTCCACCAGGGTCAGCCGGCCGTTCGACCGCTCGACAAGGTCAAAGCCGCCGGCGATGGCGCTGCGGTCGCGGTCGATCCCGATCACCCGGGTATCGGCCGCATCGAGAATGGCCCGGCTGTAACCGCCGGCGCCGAAGGTGGCGTCGACATAGAGGCCGCCGTCACGCAGGCCGAGCATCGCCACGGCCTCGCGCCCGAGCACCGGAATATGGCGCGGCGCCGCTGCGCTCATGCGCGCACCCCGGGGAGCCGCCAGGTAAAACTGGGCAGGAGCAGGTCCATTCCGCCTCGAATATTCTGACGCCGCCCCGATCTGGTCCGCAACAAGCACTCCGCACGCGAAGTTAGCTGACAAACCCGGGTCTCCACATGGGATGTGATGGGCTGCCATGGGATTTGAGCGTCAATGGAACCTCGGCCGACCCCGCCGGTTCGGCTCTTCACCTCTCAGTAACGTCATTTAGGCTTAAGAAAGCGTTGACGAACTGGAGTCATTGCGGAACGTGAGGCCTCCCCTTGATCATTCCGGGTCAGAAACAAGGCGGGCAGACGTCCTACCAGCCTGTCCCCGCCATCCACGTCTCTACGACGGCGCCGCCCTCCCTTCGTCATGCCGTCTTGCGACACCCGCCGCCGCTCTCCCCTTTGTCATGCCCGGGCTTGTCCCGGGCATCCACGTCTTTGCGGCCGCCCGTGGATCAAGACGTGGA
>NZ_CAXUNQ010000050.1:0-35606 GCF_964252615.1 uncultured Bradyrhizobium sp. | reverse complement strand
CCTGCCGCTCCCGCGACCCCGCCCCCGACCGCGGAAGTCCCGGCGACCCCGCCCCCGGCGGCAGCCCCGGTTCAGACCGCGGATCCGTTCGGCGACGAAACCACGCTGACGCCGAAAACCGCGGTCGTCCTCAAGGGCAGCGCCAACTGGGATTCGGCGTTCGAGACGCTGACCGACTCGTTCAAGAAGATCTCGGGCCTGCTCGACAAGCAGGGCATCAAGTCAGCCGGCAATTCGATGATCGTCTACACCTCGACCGACGACAACGGTTTTACTTATCTGGCTGAAATTCCGGTCGACCAGGAGCCGAAGAACCTGCCCAAGGATGTCAGCATGGGCCAGACGCCGGACGGCAAGGCGCTGAAATTCGTCCATCGCGGCTCGTACGACAACATGGACAACACCTATGAGGCGATCACCAATCACCTCGACGACAAGAAACTGGAGGCGAAAGACACCTTCATCGAGGAATACATCACTGATCCGCTGAAGACCGCGGAAGACAAGCTGGTGATCAACGTCTATGTCCCGCTGAAGTAAAAACCGCGGCAGCCCTACGCCTCCAACCGCGCTGACGCCCAGGCGTACAGGCTGCCGGGAACGGGACGCGCGTCGCCGCGGCCTTTCGGCGAGACGTGCAGGCCGATGACGTCCGGATCCGAAGTCAGCGCGGAAAAATCGGATCGCTCGAAAAACAGGCCCGGTTCGGCGTGGACCGCATAGAACGATTTCTTCGGCAGCGCGTGATGCAGTTCGCCGGCCCTGCGCGCCAGCGCGGTCAGCGCCGCCGGACCATAGAGCGCGACGCGGATGTCGGAGACGCGGCGCGATCCGCGCAGCCGATGCAGCGCGAAGGTCAGGCGATGCCGCAGCGCCAGCCAGTCCGGCGTCAACGCGTCCTGCTGCATCAGGTCTTCGAACGCGGCGACGATGGCGTGGTCCGGCGGCAGATACAGCACGGAGTTGCCGAGCTGCCGCGGCCGTTCCCACGCGAAATAAGGTTTTTCCGGAGCGACCTCGACCGCTTTGAGCAGCAGCACGTCGGCGTCGAGCCACAGGCCGGCGTTGCGCGCCATCAGCCGCATCCGGAAAAAATCCGAGAACTGCAGCGTGGTCCAGTCGCGCCAGGCGCCGCCCGGGCCGGACGGCCGCAGTTTTTCCGCGAACGCCCGCGGCAGGATCGCTCCGGCCTCGGCATTGTCGACGCCGTCGGGCAGACCGGATAACGGCTCGAAGCTGTAGACGGTGACGGCATGGCCGGCGGCGAGCTGCGACCGCAGGCACACCTGCCTCAGGCGGTCGAGCGGGCCGTGCCAGAAGGTGACGACGGCGGGGAGCATGCGTCAATCTTCTCGCCGGCGCCGAACGTTTCGGATCAGGGCCACGACCGCCATCGTCATCCTCGGAGTCCGGCCGAAACAGCATCCCATGAAATCAGGCGTCGCCATTGGTTCGTCATGCCCAGCCCTGTGCCGGGCATCCACGTCTTAAAGGCGCCGAAGCAGGAAAGACTCGGATGGCCGGGACGAAGCCCGGGCATGACGAGTGAACCATTTTCAATCCGACCGCTGAAGCGGGGAAATATGGGCTGCTTTTTCGGCCAGGCTCCAAGGAGCCGCGCACCTGCGCGGCATTGCGAAGGATCGCCACCTGCGCCCGCTTCCATCCTTCGAAGTCCGCCGAAGACGGCGAGCGCCTCAGGATGGCGGCGCAGTTGCAGGCAGCTCACGCCCAGGCGCGCTCGTGCTTCGCCCTGGCCTCGTAGCTGTCGATCGACGCCTTCTTCTCCATCGTCAGGCCGATGTCGTCGAGGCCGTTGAGCAGACAGTGCTTGCGGAACGCGTCGATCTCGAATTTCACCGTGCCGCCGTCCGGCCCGCGGATTTGCTGGGCCGCCAGATCGACGGTCAGGGTGGCATTGGCGCCGCGCTCGGCGTCGTCGAACAGCTTGTCGAGATCGTCCTGGCTGACGCGGATCGGCAGGATGCCGTTCTTGAAGCAGTTGTTATAGAAAATATCGCCGAACGAGGTCGAGATCACGCAGCGAATGCCGAAGTCGAGCAGCGCCCACGGCGCATGCTCGCGGCTGGAGCCGCAGCCGAAATTATCGCCGGCGACCAGCACCCTGGCATTGCGATAGGCCGGCTTGTTGAGGATGAAATCCGGGTTCTCGCTGCCGTCGTCCTTGTAGCGCTGTTCCGAGAACAGGCCCTTGCCGAGGCCGGTGCGCTTGATGGTCTTCAGATATTGCTTCGGGATGATCATGTCGGTGTCGACATTGATGATCTTCAAGGGCGCGGCGACACCCTCGAGCGTGGTGAACTTGTCCATGGCGGTGTTTCCCGGATGTGAGACGACGTTTTAGCCCGATCGGGGCGGCGGTCCAAGGGTTAAAGTGTCCATCGTCGTTCATCGTGGGGCGGCTTGCGAAGCGTGCTCCGCCCTACGCCCCCGCCTCGATCTTTTCCATATCGGCGTCCGACAGCCCGAAATGGTGTCCGATCTCGTGGATCAGCACATGGCGGACGATGTGGCCGAGCGTTTCGTCGTGCTCGGCCCAGTAATCCAGGATCGGCCGGCGGTAGAGCCAGACCATGTTGGGCAGCCGCGCGATGTCGTCATTGCTTTGCTGCGGCAGGCCGGTGCCCTGGAACAGGCCGAGCAGATCGAATTCGCTGGCCGCGCCCATCTCGTCCAGCACGTCGTCGCCGGGAAAATCGTCGACGCGCAGGATCACGCCCTGGCACAGGGCGCGAAAACCCGTCGGCAGGCGCTCGAACACGTCATGCGCCATGGCTTCCATCTCCGCCAGAGACGGCGCTTTGCTGCAGCTCCACATCGCGCCTGTTTAGAAGATCGGGCGCAATTGGGCAAAACCCGGGTCGGGAATGGTTGACCTCCGCGCGGCAATCGGGGACCGTACCGGGTCGGGTATCTTGCAGTCGAGGCTGATCATGCGGACCGGAACTACGGTATTATCGCTGGCGACGGCGGGGACATTGCTGTGGCTGTGGCCGGCAGCCGCACAGGCGCAGACCGCGCCGCGCGCGCAGGCATCGGCGCCGGCCGCCACCGACATTTCAGCGCAGGACCGCCGCGTCCGGCGCCCGCCGACACGGCTGCGGGTTTATCCCCGTTACAATCCCGACGATGTGTATCCGCGCTATTTTCCGGGCCGCAATGCCGTGCGCGACTGCACCGCCACCTATGTGCAGGAGTTCCGGCCCAGCGGCACGGTCATTACGCCGCGCATGAACTGCTTCTGGCGGCCGGGCTGAGCCGTAGCCGCGAGAGCGCGCGCCGAAAAAGCACTCAATGAACCCGGGCCTTGCCGTCCGGTTCGTCATGCCCGGCCTTGTGCCGGGCATCCACATGGCCGCGGACACCGCTGCGTGCGGCGCATCCTTCGAGGCTCGCTGCTCGCGCCCCGGGATGACGGTTGCGTGCGGTTCGCCCTCAACGCTGCCGCAGCGCGCCGATCAGTCCGGTGCCGACGATCAGCGCCGAGGCGCCGTAGATGACGATGGCCATCGCGGTCTGCGTAAGGCTGCTGGCGCTACCCATGCCGCCGCCGGGGCCTTGCGAGGCGAAGGCGCCTGCTGCCGGCAGCAGAACCGCGCAAGCGGCGGCAATGGCGAGGTACGCCGGTCGAAATATGTGCTGCAGCATGATGATCTCCGGTGACGATTTGTTGGCTGAGATACGCACGAGCGGCCCCGCGGTTTGCAGGCGCATGTGAAATGTTCTCCATGCAGCCGGAACCGGCCCCGCGCGCGTTCCGCATTCATCTTTGCGGCGTGGACATTCATTCACCATTCACGTCGTTGTCCCTAGCTTTCGATTCACGTCGTGGCAAAGCGGCAGGGTTCAGTCGCTTCCCCGCGTCGGATGTTATCCACTATCCCGAGGAGGTGCACGTGAACGTAAAGAAAATTCTGGGCTTTCTTGCCGTCGGCGGATTGCTCGTGCTGGCGGCGCCGGCCGAGCGCGCCCAGGCCTTGTCGCTGATCAATCCGGGCGCCGCCGCGGCGGTGCAGGACGACGCCGGCAAGCTGACCACCGAGGTGCGATGGCATCGTCATCACGGCTGGCGCCGCCATTATGGCTGGCATCGGCATTGGGGCTGGCGCCGGCATCACTGGCATCACCGGCACTGGCGCCGCTGGTGAGCGCCGCGCCATAACCATACGCGCAAATATCGGACAGGCCCGCAATGCGGGCCTGTTTTGCGTCGCCAGCACTTGCGTTATGAAGGGTGGCGTTATGACGGTTTGCGTTATGAAGCCTTGCGTGACGAAGGCTGGCGTTTTGCGGTGAAGGACGGCTGCGATGAAAAGCTGGATCGGATTGGCGGCGCTGGTGGCGGCCGGGTGCGCCGGCAGCATCGATAATGCCGCGGCGGCAAAAGTGATAACGGTTGCGCGCGCCGCTCCCTTCACGCCCGCGCGCGCGCAACGCGTTTACCGCTACGATGGGTACGGATACGGATACAGGTATGGCGGTTATGGTTATCGCGCCTATGATGCCAGCCCCTACGCCGCCAGCCCCTATGCCGCCAGCCGGTACGACCATAGCCGCTACGACTGGTCTTCCTATGGCGGTTACTACGGCCGGCCGTACTTCTATGCGCCGGCGCCGTTCCCGCTCGGCTTCGATTTCGGATTTGGCTGGTAGCAGCCCTTCGAGGCGCCTGGCCCTTGCGGACCTCCGCTATTTCGCCGCCGCCGGAAACGCCGGCAGCTTGTCGATATCGCGGGCGTCGTGCTGGATGATCACGGTTGCCTTGGCGTTGGCGGCGATCTTTTTCAGGCGGTCGATCGAGGCGAGGCTCTGCGCGCGGTCGAAATTGAACCACGGCACCCCGTCGGTGTCGTAATTCTCGCGAAAATGCACGGCGTCGCCGGTGATCAGCACCGAGCCGGTCTGCGCCAGCTTCACCAGCAGGCTGTGATGGCCCGGCGTGTGACCGGGCGTGCTTAAGGCGATCACGCTGCCGTCGCCGAACACATCCTTGTCATTGGCAAGCGGCTCGACCTTGCCCTCGCCCTTGATCCAGGCGGCGAAGGGTGCGGCGTTGACGCCTTGCGCCGGGGCAGGATTCGAGATCGCATCCCAGTCGCCCTTGCCGATCAGCACCAGCGCCTTTGGAAACGAGGCGATCTGGCCGGTGTGATCGGCGTGGAAATGGCTGATGCCGACGACTTTGATCTGGTCCGGCGTGAGCTTGAGCTGCGCGAGCTGGTCGACCAGGCTCAGCTTCGGCGCGACGTTGGGCGCCGTCATGGCATGTCCGGTGTCCCACAGCATGTAGTCGTCGCCGTGCCTGATGAGATAGCAGGAGAACACGAACTGCAGCTTCAGTTCGCCATACGCGAACGTGTCGGAGAAGCGCGCGTTGACCGCGGTCGGCGCCTGCGGCGTTCCGCAGTCGAGCCGCGTCAGCGTGACCTCGGGAGCTGCTTGCGCGAGCGCCGCCAGGCCGACCAGCATGTTGGCCGAGATACCGGCCGCAACGAGAGCAAGCGCTCGCTTCATCGATGCATTTCCCAGGCACGAGGTTGCAGGATTTTACACGTGCCGGATTGTGCAGCCGAGCGCATGGTAATGCAATGGCGTCGTCCGACCCGCGCTGGCCGGCAGCGTTCGACCGGGAGGCGAAGCGGCTGCGCAAAGGCATGCCGCCCTTTGGAGCAAGACGCTCGCACCATGTCCACGACGTAGACCCCGCCGTCATACCCGGCCTCGTGCCGGGCATCCACGTCGGCTGGCGGGCAGGATCGCCGATCACGCGCAAGCCGGAGTGTCGGACGACGTATTGCCATTCGGGAAGCGCACCGATGACATATAGGCCGTCATTCCAGGGCGCTCGTTCAGCAAAGCCGGCGGGAGCTTGCCGTAGGTTCGGCATTCTCCCTCGACGGCTTATAAATGGCTGGCCGTTGGCGGGCTGACCAGGACGTTGCCGACCAGCCGCGGCGTCCGCATGGCAGCCCGGGGCGGATGGCAAGCGCGCTCGCGGCGCGTTGCTACGAAATTTTCTTCGCCGCCCACCAAGTCGCAACCATCGACTTGATGGACGGAAAAAGTGTCGGTCATGTCTCCGAACATGTGTCGGCTATGTCTCCGGTCTGAACAAACCTTACCGCCGCGTGGCAAATCCGCGGCAATTTTTCAGCTAAACGGCGGCGACCGCGGCAGCCCCTCGCCGTCACGCATCAGCCACGAAAAAAACCGGCTGTTGCCGCATGAAAATCTGCGCCGCATTTTTGCCCGTGGTTCGTCGCAACGAAATCGCATGATGTCCGCGCCGCGCGGTATTCGGATCAAGCGCTTGAGTGGCCTCGCTTTTTCACCGTCATGCGCCGCCGCAAGCCACCCGTTGCCTTCACTCTGCCGCAACGCGCCTGAAGTTTGCCGCAACACTCGCCGGCGGCCGGGTATGCAGCTTAAGCCCTTGCACGGGCAGCCGATTTAGCTTCGTCGAAGCCTAGCGCCACTCCCGGATATCGACGAAATGCCCGGCGATCGCTGCCGCGGCCGCCATTGCCGGCGACACCAGATGGGTGCGCCCTTTGAAACCCTGGCGGCCCTCGAAGTTACGGTTCGAGGTCGAGGCGCAGCGTTCTTCCGGCGCGAGCTTGTCAGGATTCATCGCAAGGCACATCGAGCAGCCCGGCTCGCGCCATTCGAAGCCGGCCTTGATGAAGATCCTGTCGAGGCCTTCGGCTTCGGCCTGCGCCTTGACGAGGCCGGAGCCCGGCACGACCATCGCGTTGAGATTGCCGTTGACGGTCTTGCCGTCGACCACCTTGGCCGCCGCGCGCAGATCCTCGATGCGGCCGTTGGTGCAGGAGCCGATGAAGATGCGGTCGAGTTTGATATCGGTGATCTTGGTGCCGGCCTTCAGCCCCATGTAATCCAGCGCGCGATGTTTCGAGAGCCGTTTTGCCTCGTCCGGAATCCGCTCAGGGTCCGGCACGACGCCTGCGATCGACACCACGTCCTCCGGCGACGTGCCCCAGGTCACGATCGGCGGCAGCTTCGCCGCGTCGAGACGGATCTCGTGATCGAAATACGCGGCCTCGTCCGAGCGCAGCGTTTCCCAGTAGCGCATCGCGGCGTCCCAGGCTTCGCCCTTCGGCGACATCGGCCTGCCTTTCAGAAATTCGAACGCCTTCTCGTCGGGTGCGACCAGACCGGCGCGGGCGCCGCCTTCGATCGACATGTTGCAGACCGTCATGCGGCCTTCCATCGTAAGCGCACGGATCGCATCGCCTGCATATTCCAGCACATAGCCGGTGCCGCCGGCGGTGCCGATCTCGCCGATGATGGCGAGGATGATGTCCTTGGCGGTGACGCCGTCGGGCAATCGCCCGTCGACGACGGCGCGCATGTTCATGGCTTTCTTCTGGATCAGCGTCTGCGTCGCCAGCACATGCTCGACTTCGGATGTGCCGATGCCGTGCGCCAGCGCGCCGAAGGCGCCGTGCGTGGAGGTGTGGCTGTCGCCGCAGACGATGGTGGTGCCGGGCAGCGTGAAGCCCTGCTCGGGACCGATGACGTGCACGATGCCCTGGCGGCGGTCGTGCTCGTCGTAATAGGTAATGCCGAATTCACGGGCGTTTTCGGCCATCACGCGCATCTGCTCGATGCTCTCCGGATCCGGATTGGGTTTGGAGCGGTCGGTGGTCGGGATGTTGTGGTCGACCACGGCCAGCGTCTTTTCCGGCGCATGCACCTTGCGCCCCGTCGCGCGCAGCCCCTCGAATGCCTGCGGCGAGGTCACCTCGTGCACCAGGTGGCGATCGATATAGATGAGGCAGGTGCCGTCATCGGCCTCGTGCACCAGATGGTCGTTCCAGATCTTGTCGTACAGCGTGGTCGGCTTGGATTTCGAATCGGACATGATGATGGACCTTGAATCGTCGTTGAACGAAGCTGCGAATGCGCATGGCGGCGTGTGGCCGCGACAAAAATTCAGGCCGTCAGCGCAGCCGTCGTCAGCCGCCCGAAGAACCGCCACGGCAGGCGCGAGCGGTCGTCGAGTACGATGCGTGCCGCGGTGATCGGGCGGTTGTCAAACATGCCGGTCATACTGTCATTGCGGGCGAAGCGAAGCAATCCGGTCTCTTGCGAGAAGTAAGACCGGATTGCTTCGCCGCAAGTGCTCCTCGCAATGACGGAAAGCCGCAACGAAAATGCGCGGGATGAGCCCGCGCATTTCTCATCCCCAGGAGGACCAGCTTACTCGCCGACGGCGCTGGCGCGGTCCGTCTTCTTCTCGACGATGCGGGCCGATTTGCCGCGCAGGCTGCGCAGGTAATACAGTTTTGCGCGGCGCACCTTGCCGCGGCGAACCACCTTGATGGAATCGATCATCGGCGACATCACCGGGAACACGCGCTCCACGCCTTCGCCGTAGGAAATCTTGCGCACGGTAAAGCTCTCGTTGAGCCCGCCGCCGGAACGGCCGATGCACACGCCTTCATAGGCCTGCACGCGGGAGCGGTCGCCTTCGACCACCTTGACGTTGACGATCACGGTGTCGCCCGGGCCGAACTCCGGAATGGTCTTGCCGGCGGACAGCTTGTCGAACTGCTCTTTTTCGAGCTCTTGAATGAGGTTCATCGGTATCTCCATCGGCGGCGCGCCGCAGCCCTCAAGGCGCGACCAGCGCTTACGTCCATCTATCCTGCAGCGCGTATTCCGCAAAAGTGGATATCGGTTTTGCGAAAGAATACGCGCTATCGATCAATTAGCGCATCTTCCAACGGCAAACCGGATGCCACTTTGCCTGAACATGCTCGTGCGCGGATTTGGCGCCCGTATACGGCAAAGCCGGGACGTTGTCACCCATCCGTCGTGTTTTTTGGATGTTTTTGGCGCGCCTTCGCCGCCCATAGATCCGGGCGCCGGGCCCGGGTCAGCGCCTCCGCCTCGGCCAGGCGCCAGGCGCCGACCTTGGCATGATCGCCGGACAGCAGGATATCCGGGATCGGCCGGCCCTCGAACGTCTGCGGGCGGGTATAGTGCGGATATTCGAGTAATCCATCGGAAAAGCTCTCGTCCGACCCGGATTCCAGCTTGCCCATTACCCCCGGCAGCAGCCGGACACAGGCATCCAGCAGCGCCATGGCTGCGATTTCGCCGCCCGACAGCACGTAATCCCCGAGCGAAAGCTCCTCGAGCCTGCGGGCGTCGATGACGCGCTGGTCGACGCCCTCGAACCGGCCGCAGACGATCAACGGCCCCGGCCCGGCCGCGAGTTCAACAACCCGCGACTGGGTCAATGGCCGGCCGCGCGGGCTCATCAGCAGGCGCGGCCGATCCGGGCCGACAGCGGCGGCGTCGATCGCCGCCGCCAGCACATCGGCGCGCAGCACCATGCCCGGACCGCCGCCCGCCGGGGTGTCGTCGACGCTGCGGTGGCGGTCGGCGGCCGAGTTCCGAATATCCCGCGCCTCCAGCGCCCACAGCCCGGACGCCAGTGCCTTGCCCGCAAGACTGACGCCGAGCGGGCCGGGAAACATATCCGGAAACAGCGTCAGCACCGTCGCGCGCCACATCGTTTCGATCACCAGAAATAGCCAGAAGCGTCATACGCGGGCTTGACCCGCGTATCCATTGATCTTCGCGAGAGTCTTTCGCAGCGGATGGATTGCCGGATCAAGTCCGGCAATGACGCAGGGTGCGCTGCACCGCCCGCGTTTCAGGTCGGATCGGGATCGTCGCCCTCGATTTCCGCAGGAAGCTCGATCACCACGCGGCCTCCGGCCAGATCGACCGTCGGCACCACGGCGTTCGTAAACGGCAGCAGCATGGTCGCGCCATGCGGCGGCGCGATTTCGATGATGTCGCCGGCGCCGAAATTGTGGATCGCGGCGACCCGGCCGATCGGCTGGTCCGCGGTCGTCACCGCCGCGAGCCCGATCAGGTCGGCATGGTAATACTCGTCCGCGTCGGTCGCCGGCAGTCTGGTGCGCGCGACATAAAGCTCGACGCCATTGAGCCGCTCGGCGTCCTCGCGGCTTGCGACGCCTTTCAGCGTCGCGACCAGATGACCTTTCGCTTCGCGGGCGGTGGCGACTTCAAACCGGCGCGTGCCGTCTTTGGTCGTGAGCGGACCATAACGCTGCACGGCGAGCGGATCTTCCGTAAAGGTCCACAGTTTTACCGCGCCGCGCACGCCATGCGGCGCGCCGATCCGGGCCACACAGACGAGCGCTGCCATGGCGCCGCCGCTTACTTCTTGGCGGCGGCTTCGGCGTTGGCCTTGCGCTCCTTGCGCGGCACGGCCTTTTCCGGATTGTTGCGGGCTTCGCGCTTCTTGACGCCGGCGGCATCAAGGAACCGCGCGACGCGGTCCGACGGCTGCGCGCCCTTGGCCATCCAGGCCTTGACCTTGTCCATGTCGAGCTTCAGCCGCGCCTCGTTGTCCTTCGCCAGCAGCGGATTGAAATGGCCGAGCCGCTCAATGAAGCGTCCATCGCGCGGATAGCGCGAGTCGGCGACCACGACATGGTAGACCGGACGTTTCTTGGTGCCCGCGCGCGCGAGGCGGATAACGACTGACATGGAGTTCTCCTTCGGATTCAGTTCTGGTGTTCGTTTAATTTTACCGTCATTCCGGGTTCGCGCGAGGACGCGCGCCCCGGAATGACGGTGAATTTCTCATTTCTTCTTGCCGAGGCCAGGAAAGCCGCCAAGCCCCGGCAGGGTCGGCTTGCCGCTGAGACCGGTCAGTCCGGGCAAATTCGGCAGCCCCGATCGCAGGCCGGCGGGAAGTTCTTTCGGCAAGGACGGCAGACCGCCTTGCGGCAATCCGCCCGGCATCTTTTCCGCAAGCGCCTTGATTTGCTCCGGCGACGGCATGCCGCCGCCAAACCCCATCGCCTGCGCGATACCGGCCATCGGGCCGCGCTTGCCCGATCCCATCGCCTTCATCATGTCGGCCATGTTCCGGTGCATCTTCAGCAGCTTGTTGACTTCCTCGACTTTTTGCCCGGAGCCGGCGGCGATACGCTTCTTGCGGCTGGCCTTGAGGATGTCGGGGGTCCTGCGCTCCTGCCGCGTCATCGAATCAATCACCGCGACCTGGCGTTTCAAGATGCGGTCGTCCAGTCCGGCATTGGCGATCTGGTTCTTCATCTTGGCGATGCCCGGCATCATGCCCATCAGCCCGCTGATGCCGCCCATATTGGCCATCTGCAAAAGCTGCTCGCGCATGTCGTTGAGGTCGAACTGGCCCTTGCGCATCTTCTCGGCGACGCGCGCGGCCTTTTCCGCATCGATATGCGCGGCGGCCTTCTCGACCAGCGACACCACGTCGCCCATGCCGAGAATGCGCCCGGCGATCCGGTCCGGATGAAAGTCCTCCAGCGCGTCGGTCTTTTCGCCGGTGCCGATCAGCTTGATCGGCTTGCCGGTGACCGCACGCATCGACAGCGCAGCGCCGCCGCGGCCATCGCCGTCGACGCGCGTCAGCACGATACCGGTAAGGCCGACGCGCTGGTCGAACGCGCGCGCCAGATTGACCGCATCCTGGCCGGTGAGCGAATCCGCGACCAGCAGCACTTCATGCGGATTGGCCACGGTTTTGATTCCGGCGGCTTCCGCCATCATCGCTTCATCGAGCGTGGTGCGGCCCGCGGTATCGAGCAGCACCACGTCGTAACCGCCGAGTTTTGCCGCCTCCAGCGCGCGCTTGGCAATCTGCGCGGGCTTTTGGTCGGCGACGATCGGCAGCGTCTGGATATCCAGATCGCGGCCGAGCACTGCCAACTGCTCCATCGCCGCCGGGCGATAGATATCGAGCGAAGCCATCAGTACCTTGCGCTTGTCGCGCTGGGTCAGGCGTCGCGCCAGCTTCGCGGTGGTGGTGGTCTTGCCGGAGCCCTGCAGGCCGACCATCATGATGGCGACCGGCGGCACGGCATTGAGATCGATGCTCTGGCCGTCGGAACCGAGCGTGGCGACCAATTCGTCATGGACGATCTTGACCACCATCTGGCCGGGGGTCACCGACTTGACCACGGTGGCGCCGATCGCCTGCTCGCGGACTTTCTCGGTGAAGCTGCGGACCACCTCAAGCGCGACGTCGGCCTCCAGCAATGCGCCGCGCACCTCGCGCATCGCGGCATCGACGTCGGCTTCGTTCAGCGCGCCGCGCCGTGTCAGCCGATCGAGAATGCCGCCAAGCTTTTCCGACAGATTGTCGAACATGCATCACCAAACGCGTTTGCGCCCGAGGGCGCATCGCGCTGTCGGGCGTTGACCTCCGGCCTCAGGGACCGGGCGGCGGGTCGAAAAGAACGTCTTTCCGAGAAGCGCGCAGATTTACAGGGACGGACCGGCATAGTCAATATTGACTGTCGCCGCGCAAATGATCAATCGTCTCTATGCTTATAAGACTATTCAGAATTTCTCTTCTCCCCGATACCGCACCGGGTCGGGAAAATCGCGGTATAGCGCAAACTGCACGTTCTGGACCAGCGAATTGACGCAGAAATGCAGGATTTCGATTGGCTCGCGGCGGCTGCCCACCCGGTTGAACGCCTGATCAAGCTGCGCCATGCCGCTAAATTCCATCATCAGGTGGAATTCGCCGACCGGTGCCGCGCTGAGGCCGAGCTTGCGCCGCATCAGCCGCCAACCCTGCATCAGCCCGTCGTTCTTCAGGCTGTCCATATAGGCGGCGAGCCGATCGGAAAAATCCATATCGGAGACGCCGGGCTTCAGATCGAACCACGCGTTGTAAATATCCATCGCCAAACCCATTTGTGCTCCTTGCCAGATATACAGCCTGTCCTTACCGCTCTCCCACCCCCCTTGTGACTGCTCCCCGTGTATCTCACCCGCCGCCGGCTGCTTTCCCTGTTCGCCGGCCCTGCCGCCGCAGCCGGGCTCTCGGCATTCTGGACTTCCCGCATGCGCAACTATGAAGGCCCGGCGTCCGATCATTTCGACGGCCGGCTGTTTTTCGATCCGGATGGCTCGCCGCCGAAGAGTCTCGGCGACGTGCTGCGCTGGCAGTTCGGCCGCGACCGCAGGCGGCAGCCCTGGCCGGAATGGGCGCCAAGCCCTTACGTCGACACGCCGCCGCCCCGCGTTTCGGCCGACAAGGTGCGGCTGTCCTTCGTCGGTCACGCCAGCTGGCTGATCCAAACATCGGGACTGAATATCCTGATCGATCCGGTGTGGTCGGATCGCGCCTCGCCGCTGTCGTTTGCCGGCCCGAAGCGGCACAACGCGCCGGGCATCGCATTCGATGCGCTGCCGGAAATCGACGCGGTGCTGGTGTCGCATGGCCATTACGATCATCTCGACGTCGCCACGCTGTCGCGCCTCACCGCTAAATTTGCGGCGCGCGTGATCACGCCGCTCGGCAACGACGCGACCATGCGCAGCGCCGACAGCACGATCGATGTCGAAGCATTCGACTGGCACCATCGCGTAGAACTCGGGAGCGGCGTTGCGGTGATACTGGTGCCGACGCGGCACTGGTCGGCGCGCGGATTGTTCGACCGCAACAAATCGCTGTGGGCAAGTTTCGTACTGGAGACGCCGGCCGGCAAGCTCTACATCGTCTGCGATTCCGGCTACGGCGACGGCAAGCATTTCCGCCGCGTCGCCGAGGCGCACGGGCCGCTGCGGCTGGCGATCCTGCCGATCGGCGCCTACGAGCCGCGCTGGTTCATGCGGGACCAGCACATGAACCCGTCCGACGCGGTGAAGGCTTTGGCCGATTGCGGAGCGGCACAGGCGCTGGCGCACCACCACGGCACGTTTCAACTGACCGACGAAGCCATCGACGCCCCGGTAACCGCGCTGGCCGCGGCGCTCGACGACGCAAACATTGCGCGCGAGCGTTTTATGGCGCTGCAGCCCGGACAGATGGTGGAAATTTAAGTTGGTGCGTCGTAGGACGAAACCTATTGTGCTGCAGGCTTGATCGCCCAGGATACGCTGACCGTGACCTGCAGCGTCTCTTCGCCCGGCGCGACGGGCGTGGACGCCGCGACCCCGGCCGACATCTTACGAAACGGCGCCGGACCCGGCGCGCCCTCTTCCGAAATGCTGACGGGGGAGCCCAGCGTGACGCCGGCAGCCTTGGCATAAATCTCGGCCTTGCGCCGGGCATCCGCGATCGCCTGTTCGCGGGCATCATCGAGCAGTTTCGAGGCGGCCGACACGAGGAAGCTGATGCCTCCGATGTCGTTGGCACCGGCGCCGACCAGAATGTCAACGGTGCCGGCGACCTTGCTGACGTCGTGCAGATTGATGATGACGCGGTTGCCGGCACGATAGCCGACCACGGCGTTGGGGCCGTTGCGGTTGGGCGCGTATTGCGGCTGCAGCGACAGCCGCGAGGTCCGGAAATCCTTTTCGTCGATGCCCGCACCCTTCAGCGCCAGCAGCACCTTGCCCATCGCGGCATTGTTGGCGTCCGAGGCCTCGCGCGCGGTCCTGGCCTCGGTGGTTACGCCGCCTTCGATCTGCACGAGATCGGGCGGCACCGACACGCTGGCTTCGCCGCTGACGGAAATCGTGGCGAGCGGCGCGACCTGCGCCAGCGCCGGCGCGGCCGGCACGCCCATGAGCGCCAGTACGACGCGTAATGACGTGCGATCAGGTCGCCATCGCCGCAATTGCATCCGCAATCGCAATGGTGCGTTTCGCCATGTCCGCATGCAGTCTCTCCACCATCTGGCCGTCGAGTTGAATAGCGCCGCGCGAGGCATTTTCCGGCCGCTGGAACGCCGCGATGACCCTTCGCGCATGCGCGACCTCTTCGGCCGGCGGCGTGAAGATCGCGTTGCAGACCTCGATCTGGCCCGGATGAATCAGCGTCTTGCCGTCAAAACCAAGGTCGCGGCCCTGCGCGCATTCCTGCGCGAAGCCGTCGACATTGCTGAAATCGCTGTAGGGCCCGTCGAGGATTTCAAGGCCGTGCAGGCGCGTGGCGAGGATGCAATGGGTGATCATCGCCAGCATCGCGGCGCGGCCGGGCTGCATCCGGATCCGGGTTTCGCGGGAAATATCGTTCGGCCCGAACACGAAACCGGCCAGCCGCATCTCGGAATCGCGCGACGACGACGCCAGTTCCTCCGCATGCAGCACCGCGCGCGCAGTCTCGATCATGGCCCAGACCCGGATCGACCTGTCGGCGCCGATGTCGCCGAGGCGGTCGGCGATCGCCGACAAATCCTCGACGCTGGAAATCTTGGGCACCAGGATGCCGTCGGGCCTGGCTTTGGCGGCCATGGCGATGTCGTCGATCCACCATGGCGAATCCGGCGCATTGATGCGGATCAGCACTTCGCGCCTGCCAAAGCCGCCGGCTGCGATGGCTGAAGCGATCCGATCCCGCGCCATCGCCTTGGCGTCGGGCGCCACGGAATCCTCAAGGTCGAGGATGACGCCATCGGCGGGAAGGATGCGCGCCTTTTCCAGCGCCCGCGGGTTCGACCCCGGCATGAACAGCAGGCTGCGGCGTGGGCGGATCATGGCCTCGTTCCCTTGTCGATCTCGGTTTCCACGCGATAACATCTCAACCCGCCGTCCGAAAGACTTGTTCCCGTTCTCCGCATATGGTTAGCCCCTATCATGTCCTCGTTTCCCCTCCATCTGCTCGAAGGCTATCGTACCTTTACCTCGCAACGGCTGCCCACCGAGCAGTCGCGCTATCGTGAATTGTCGGTGCGCGGCCAGGCGCCCGAAGTGATGGTGATCGGCTGCTGCGATTCCCGGGTGTCACCGGAAGTGATCTTCGACGTCGGCCCGGGCGAATTGTTCGTGGTCCGCAACATCGCCAACCTGGTGCCGGTCTATCAACCCGACGGCGGCGCCCATGGCGTGTCGGCGGCGCTGGAATATGCCGTGCAAGTCTTGAAGGTGAAGCACATCGTGGTGCTGGGCCATGCCCAATGCGGCGGCATCCGCGCATTTGTCGACAAGATCGACCCGCTGACTCCCGGCGATTTCATCGGCAAATGGATGGCGATGTTCATCAAGCCCGGGGAGATCGTGGAACAGCGCGACCGCGAGACGATGCAGGATTTCGTCACCCGGATCGAGAAGGCTGCGGTGTTCCGCAGCCTGGAAAACCTGATGACGTTTCCATTCGTGAAACGGCTGGTGGAGCGAAACGAGCTGCATCTGCACGGCGCCTATTTTGGCGTAGCCGAAGGCTCGCTCTTCGTGCTCGACCAGGAGGCGAAGGAGTTTCGCGGGGTTAGGGAGAGCGCGTAGCACCTCTCGTGTCCCGGACGCGGTGCGGCATTCTTTATGCCGCTCCGCAAGCGCTACGCGCTGCGCTGCGTCCGGGGCACGGGGTCTAGCAGCTACTCCCCGCCGTGATCGCCGCCGCCCCAGCGGTCGGACAACGCCAGCATGAAGGCCGAGAATACGAACACCAGATGCACCCCGACCAGCCAGGCGAGCTTGCCGGGATCGAACACGGTGTCGATGTTCATGAACGCCTTCAGCACCTGAATCGCCGAGATCGCGACAATCGACGCCAGCAGCTTCTGCTTCAGCCCGCCGAAATTGACTTTGGTCATCCAGTCCGGCCAGTCCGGATGACCGCCGGGATCTATCTTGGAAACGAAATTCTCATAGCCGGAGAACACCACGATCAGGATCAGATTGCCGGTGAGCGAAATGTCGATCAGGCCGAGCACGCCGAGGATAATGTCGGACTCCTTGAAGCCGGGCGCGTGGACGATGAATTCCCACAGCACCATGAAGAATTTCAGCATCAGCACCGCAAGGCTGACGACAAGGCCGAAATAGAACGGCGCCATCAGCCAGCGGCTGTTGAACAGCAGGCTTTCGAATCCGGTCTCGACGCGTTTCAGCGTCGGGTTGGGCCGATACGGAACCGGTGGTTCGGTCATTCGCATTTCCGATTGGCATCGTCATTGCCGGGCTTGACCCGGCAATCCATCCGTTGAGAGAGTCTTTGCGAAGATGGATGCACGGGTCAAGCCCGCGCATGACGCACCACCAGACCGCGGCGTTACGCCGCCGCCTTTTTCTTGGCGCTGATCAGTTTGCGGTTGATCAGGCATTCGGCGATCTGGACCGCGTTCAGCGCCGCGCCCTTGCGCAGATTGTCGGACACGCACCACAGCACAAGGCCGTTCTCCACCGTAGCATCCTCGCGGATGCGGCTGATGTAGGTGGCATCCTCGCCTGCGGCTTCGTACGGCGTGACGTAGCCGCCGGGTTCGCGCTTGTCGATCACCAGGCACCCCGGCGCGTTGCGCAAAATGTCGCGCGCTTCATCGGCGGAAATCGGATGCTCGAACTCGATATTGACCGCCTCGGAGTGGCCGACGAACACCGGCACCCGCACGCAGGTGGCCGAAAGCCTGATTTTGGGATCAAGAATCTTCTTGGTCTCCATCATCATCTTCCACTCTTCCTTGGTATAGCCGTCCTCCATGAACACGTCGATCTCCGGGATCACGTTGAAGGCGATGCGCTTGGCGAATTTCTTGTTGACGAGTTCGCTGTTGGTGTAGACCGCCTTGGTCTGCGAAAACAGCTCGTCCATGGCGTCCTTGCCAGCGCCCGACACCGATTGGTAGGTTGAAACCACGACGCGCTTGATCACCGCCTTGTCGTGCAGCGGCTTCAGCGCCACCACGAGCTGCGCGGTCGAGCAGTTCGGATTGGCGATGATGTTTTTCTTGACGAAGCCGGCGACGGCATCCGCGTTGACCTCGGGCACGATCAGCGGCACGTCCGGGTCCATCCGCCAGGCCGACGAGTTGTCGATCACCACGGCACCGGCCGCGGCGATCTTCGGCGACCACTCCTTCGACACCGCGCCGCCCGCCGACATCAGGCAGACGTCGACGTCGCTGAAGTCGTAATGCTCCAGCGCCTTGCATTTCAGGGTGCGGTCGCCATAGGACACTTCGACGCCGATGCTGCGGCGCGATGCCACCGCCACCACGTCGTCGGCGGGGAATTTGCGTTCGTCCAGAATGCTGAGCATTTCGCGCCCGACATTGCCGGTCGCTCCGACCAGCGCGACTTTGTAACCCATCGTTCACTCTCCGAACAAAAATGCATCACCTCGCCCTACGGCGGAAAGGTAAGAGGCAGCGCTTCTATGCGAGAAACGCGGTTAAGACAACGTTAGACCAGATTCCCGGCATTTGGATGCTATCAGTTTTGGTGACCCGCACCGCACCTATTCATCCGGCGTTGCGGCGCTTTGCCGACGAGTGCAGCGGCGTGCTTGCACGTGTCGTTGCATATCTGGGTGCGCTGGCGCTGATTGCCATCCTTGGCCTCAGCCTGTGGAACGACATGCCGCTTGGACGCGCTGGCGATGCAGCGCCCCGGCAGGCCTGGGAGATGGCCGCCCGCGCGCATCCGGCTTTCGCCGTCAGCCAATTCAATTTACCCGGGAAAACAGAGACTTACGAAATTTTCCGGCATCCGGCGGGCGGCCGCAAGGACGTATTTCGCTGGCGCACGCAGGGCGAAAGACCGATCGCCGAACTGGAAATCTACCGGCCGGGCGGCGAGTTGAGCCTGTCGGTACCGCCCATCGCTGAGATTGCGGGCCGCATGGATCCCGGCGGGATGCGCGAGTTGCAGGCCGCCGGTATCATCGAAAGCAAGTTCGGCGCGGTGGCCCTGCTCGGCCGCGACGCCGATGCGGGGTCCTGCCTCGGCTTCATGAAGAGCTTCGACCAACCCGGCTTGCGGATCTCCGGCTGGACTTGCCAGGGCGACACGCTGCCGGCCCGCCGCGGCGCGATTGGCTGCATCCTGGACCGGTTGATCCTGCTCACGGCCGGAAATGACCCGAAACTGGCGGAATGGTTTGCCCATGCCGAGCTCAGGCGCGGCAACTGCGCACCGGCGGCGCCCGGACCGGTCATCCCGACGGATTGGGTGACCGGCCCACAGAACCCGCGCCTGCGCGGCAGCCTGTGACCCGCGAATCCGGCCAAGATGTTGGTTTCCAATGCAACATTGCGGTGCCGCCGGCATTACGCTTGGACCCTTCGTCATGCCGGGCTCGACCTACTGGATCGGCCCGGCAATCCATCCTTTTTAACCGAATCTTGCGAAGATGGACGGATGCGCGGGTCAGGCCTGCGCATGACGGCGTACACATTGTGATGCGGTGTTGCCCGATTGACCTTGTGGCGCCCGCGCCCCGGCAGCTAAAATGACCGCAAGTGCGACGTAGCCTGTTCGACTGCCCGTGAGGACATAATGATTTTCAGATACCCCGCCGCAAAACAGCTTGCGGTGTTGCTCGCGGCAGCCTCGGTGGCTGCGTTCGGTCTCGCCTCAACCCAGGCCAATGCCGAAGTGAAGCGGAGATACGATGATCGCGGCCGTCCCTATTACGGTCCGAGCGGTCCCAACGCGGTCTATCAGCAAGGGCCGACCCGCATCTATGTCACCAAACGCTCATGGCTCGACGCCGGCACCGAAGTGCTTCCTGGCGAACGCAAGTTTCAGGACTACGCCTTTCCGCCCGACGGCGGGTATCCGTCGTTTTCGCGCGAAAACCGCAATCGCCCGATCGACCGCCAGCCGCTCAATCCACCCTCCGATTTCGGCTTCGGCGACGCGTCTGGCGGACGTTTCCCGCTGTATTGAGCAGGACACCCAACCGGTGTTGTCCCCGCGTAGCGCTAGCGCATGCACATTTCTCCGGCGTCATTGCCGGGCTTGACCTCGGCAATCCCTGCTGCTTCGCAAAAAATTTTCGAAGATCGATGCATACGCGGGTCAAGCCCGCATATGACAAGATATGCCTGCGCGGCGACGACGGCGGGGTTTACCCGTGCAGCGCCTGCACTTCTTGCAAGATCGCCTCGCCCATCTGTGTCGTGCTCACCGCAGTGGTGCCCTCGGACCTGATATCCGCGGTGCGCAAGCCTTTTGCCAGCACCGCCGCGATCGCGGAATCGACCTTGTTGGCTAGCTCTCCCAACTCGAACGAATAGCGCAGCGCCATGTTGAACGAGGCGATCATCGCGATCGGATTGGCCGCGCCGGAGCCTGCGATGTCGGGCGCCGAGCCGTGCACCGGCTCATACAGCGCCTTGCTGCGTTTGGTGCGCGGATCGACGTCGCCGAGCGAGGCCGAAGGCAGCATGCCCAACGAGCCCGTCAGCATCGCCGCGATGTCGCTCAGCATGTCGCCGAACAGATTGTCGGTGACGATGACGTCGAACTGCTTTGGCCAGCGCACCAGGCTCATGCCGCCGGAATCGGCGAGCTGGTGCTCGAGCTCGACGTCCTGATACTCCCGGTTGTGAACCTGCGTCACCACCTCGTTCCAGAGCACGCCCGACTTCATGACGTTGCGCTTTTCCATCGAAGTCAGCTTGTTGCGCCGCTTGCGCGCCAGGTCGAACGCGACGCGGGCGATGCGCTCGATCTCGTAGGTGTCGTAGACTTGCGTATCGACCGCGCGCTTCTGGCCGTTGCCGAGATCGGTGATGGTTTTCGGTTCGCCGAAATACACCCCGCCGGTCAATTCGCGCACGATCATGATGTCGAGGCCCTCGATCACCTCGCGCTTCAGGGATGATGACTCCGCCAGCGCCGGATAGCAGATCGCGGGCCGAAGGTTGGCGAACAGCGCCATCTCCTTGCGCAGGCGCAACAGACCCGCTTCCGGGCGCGCCTCGTAACGCACCTGATCCCACTTCGGCCCGCCCACCGCGCCGAAGATCACGGCGTCGCTCGCCTGCGCCAGCGCCATGGTGGCGTCGGTGATCGCAACCCTGTCGGCATCATAGGCGCTGCCCCCGACCAGGCCCTGCTCGGTCTCGAAATGGACGATGCCTTGCGCATTGAGCCAGTCGATCAGCCGCTTTACCTCAGCCATCACTTCGGGGCCGATGCCGTCGCCGGGCAGCAGGAGGAGCTTGTAGGTGGGCATGGTTACCTCAGAGAATCACTTCGTCATGCCGGGCTGGTCCCGGCCATCCACGTCCTGCTTCCTGCAAAGGCAAGAAGACGCGGGTGCCCGGCACAAGGCCGGGCACGACGAAAACGTTAAATCCGCGCGGAGTGCTAAAACGGCCTTGCCCGATTGGCAAGACCATTGCCTGGCCCGGACTGTGCTCGGGATCGGCGGTGACGATCGCGTTCGGGTCTGCCGCCTGCGTGCCAATACAACATCAGCTCCCGCTGAACGAATTATAGCCCTGGTCTTCCCAATAGCCGCCCTTGTAGTCGTTGGTGACTTCCATCGAGATCACATATTTCGGATTCTTGAAGCCGAGTTTGGTCGGCACCCGGATCTTCATCGGATAGCCGTAAGCGCGCGGCAGAACCTGATTGTCGAACTTGAACGTCATCTGGGTCTGCGGGTGCAGCGCACTCGCCATGTCGAGCGGGCTGTTGTAGCCGTCGGAATCCGCGCACTGGAACCAGCAATACTTCGCCCGCGTGTCGGCGCCGACGATTTTCAGGAAGTCTCGCAGCGGCGTGCCGCTCCAGCTGCCGATCGCGCTCCAGCCTTCGACGCAGATGTGGCGCGTGACCTGCTTCACCTCGGGGAGCTTGTAGAGTTCCTTCAGCGTCCAGGATTTCTTGTTGTCAACCAGGCCGCGCACCTCGAGCTTCCAGTCCGCGCCCTTGATATCCGGCGCATCTTCCTGATCGTAATAGCCGTTGAACGGAAACGGCCGCGTGATCGCGCTTTCCGGGAATGTCGGCGCCAGCGCGTTGGGGTTGAAGATCGCAGCCTGCACGCCGTCATTGAATTTCGAGATCTGCTTCAGCATGTTCTCGGCGGAAAAACTGTCCGAGACGTCGCAGCCGGTCAACAGCGTCAGCGCACCGAGGCTGGCTCCGCCGGCGACAAAGCGCCGCCGCGACAGGTCCGGCAGCAGCTTTGTTGCATCCCTGATCAGCAGCTTCTTGTCGACGCCGGGGATCAGCAGTCTGCGGATGCGGCCCATGATTGTTCTCCTCGAATCTCAGCGGCCGATGATCATGGCGCGCAGGCTTTTCGGAACCAGCAGCGCCAGGGCGACATGAACGACCAGGAACGCGACGATCGAGGCCATGCAGATGAAATGAACGTAGCGCGCGAAGTCATAGCCGCCGAATAGCGCCGTCAGATATTGCAGTTGCACCGGCTTCCAGATCGCCAGGCCCGACAGCACGATCAGGACGCCGACGGTAATGATCCCGGCATAAAGCAGTTTTTGCACGTAATTATAATTGGTCAGATCCTGGTGCGACAGCTTGCCGGTCAGCGCCGCCCTGGTATCGGTAATCACGCCCTGCGGCGTGATCGGCAGGAGCTTTTTGCGGAAGCGTCCGGTGACAAAGCCGAACACCAGATAAACCAGCCCATTGACCATCAGCAGCCACATCGCCGCGAAATGCCAGAGCAGCGCACCGCCGAGCCAACCGCCCAGCGTGAGCGAGCTCGAGAATCTGAAATTGAACAGCGGCGAGGCATTGTAGATCTGCCAGCCGGACATGATCATCAGGATCATCGCCACCGCGTTGATCCAGTGCATCATGCGCACCCACGCGGGCTGAATAATCTTGGCAGGGCCGGCGGTCGCGCGCTGCTCGGTGGCTGTGATGCTCGACATGGCTGGTCCGTCCTGAATTCGTCTTCGACTATACGCCCAAATCTCCGTTTCGTTACTGCGATAAAGGTTATCAAGTCGATTTTACCTGTTTCGCCACGCTTCCGGCGCTACCCTGAGGACCGCGCGGTTGCGCGTCTCAAAGGAAAGGCCGCAAGCGCCGAGGCCTGCGACCATCCATCGAGCTCGCCGCTTCGCGGCGAGCACCTCAGGATGACGGCCGCGTACGCGACGCGCGCTTCCCGACAGAAGCGCGGAGGTCGCGTGCGGCGTTACGACGCCGGCATCAGGACGGTGTCGACCACATGGATCACGCCGTTGGACTGGTTGACGTTGGCGATGGTGACGGTCGAGGAGCCACCCTTGGCATCGACGATCATGACCTTGTCGCCGGACTTCTTCACGGTCAGCTCTTCGCCTTCGACGGTCTTGAGCTTCTTGCCGTCGGTCAGGTCGGAGGCTTCAAGCTTGCCCGCCACCACGTGGTAGGTCAGAATCTTGGTCAGCGTCGCCTTGTTCTCGGGCTTTACCAGAGTGTCGACGGTGCCGGCCGGCAGCTTGCCGAAGGCGGCGTTGGTCGGCGCGAACACGGTGAACGGGCCCTTGCCTTCCAGCGTCTCGACCAGCCCCGCGGCCTTCACCGCCGCAACCAGGGTGGTGTGGTCCTTGGAGTTGACGGCGTTCTGGATGATGTTCTTGGAGGGAAACATCGCCGCGCCGCCGACCATCACGGTCTTTTCGCCGGACATCTCGCTCTTCATCATTTTCTTGTCTTCGGCACTGGCCGGTGCAATGACGCTTGCGGTGAGAGCCAGCGCGCTGAAGGCTGCGGCCGAAAGAAATACAATACGCTTGGACATGGATCGTCTCCCGATGGATGTGGCCGACGGATATCCGCCGGCGATTAAGGGCAACAACGATGCGCCGCTCGTTTGAGATTCGACTGCGCGTCGTTGGGCCGAGCTACGGGACGGGTTTCGCCCGGTTTCGGAAAAACTTTTTCGTGTTGTTTGAAACTATTTTACGCGCGGGCCGTGTGGGGCAGGCTGCGCCAACAAACTCCGCGTCGTCCCCCGCGCAGGCGCCCTGGGGCCTGCACGGGGACGACGGCGGCTCTGGTCATTGCGAGAAGCTCCTTGCGACGAAGCAATCCGGTCGGAGCCCGGAGCTCTGGATTGCTTCGCTTCGCTTGCATGACGGCCCCGCTAATCCCGGCTATGCGGCGTCTGAATAAAGCCCCGGTTCCAGGTTGGGCTGATCAGTATCTCGTTCATGCAGACCCGCGGCGGCATGCTGGCGACAAAGGCAATGGTGCGGCCGAGATCTTCGGACTGCAGCATCCGCGCCTGCTCTTCGTCGCTCGGCACCACCGGCCGCAATTTGAGGATTGGCGTGGCGACCTCGCCCGGCGACAGGCAGCAGGCGCGCAGCCCGTTGACGCATTCATCCATGTTGAACGAATGGGTCAGCGCCAGCACCGCGTGCTTGGTGGTGGTGTAGGCCGGGCCCGGCATTTTCGAGACGTGGCGTCCCGCCCACGAAGCGACGTTGATGATGATGCCGTCCTTCTGCCTGCGCATCGCCGGCAGCACCGCGCGCATGCAGTAGAGCACGCCGTTGAGGTTGATATCGACGAGCTTGTCCCAGCCTTCCAGTTCCATATCTGCCCAACTGCGTTTCGGCACGTTGATGCCGGCGCTGTTGACAAGAAGATCGATGCGGCCGTGACGGCCAAGAATCTGACCGGCGGCCATGTTGACGTCGTCCGACTTGCTGACGTCGAGCGCGATCGCCTCGGCCTCGCCTCCCGCCGCGGCAATCTTCGCGACCACGGCGTCGAGCGCGGCCTTGCGACGTCCCGACACCACCACCGTCCAGCCGTCCGCCGCCAGCGCTTCCGCGCCGGCCTCGCCGATCCCGCTGCCGCCGCCGGTCACCCAGGCCACGCGTTTCCCGTTCCGTGTCATGCAAACTGTCTCCGTTGCTTTATGAAGGACGTTTTTGCTATTCAACTGTGCGGCCGCTGGAGCCGCGCTGCCCGCCGGAATGATGCATGAACACCCCTACGAACGCCAACCTGTTTTCTCGCCTGTTCAACGGCGTCGATAACCCCGACCGGCTCGCGATCGAAATGCTGGACGGGCAGCGCATCAGTTACGGCAATCTTATCGCCCGCGCCGGGCAAATGGCGAACGTACTCGCGGCGCGCGGCGTCAAACCGGGTGACCGCGTCGCGGCACAAACGGAAAAATCCGTCTCGGGGCTGGTCCTGTATCTCGCCTCGGTGCGGGCCGGCGCGGTCTATCTGCCGCTCAACACCGCCTATACGCTCAACGAGCTGGAATATTTCATCACCGACGCCGAACCCTCGCTGATGGTATGCGATCCGTCGAAGGCGGAAGGCATCCGCGCCATCGCCGCGAAGGTCGGCGCCGGCGTCGAGACATTGGATGCCGGCGGCAACGGCTCGCTGACCGACGCGGCCGCCGGGGCGCCGCCGGAGTTCGAAACCGTCGCACGGGAAAATGACGACCTCGCCGCGATCCTCTACACCTCCGGCACCACCGGCCGCTCCAAGGGCGCGATGTTGACGCACGATAACCTCGCGTCGAATTCGCTGGCGCTGGTCGATTACTGGCGCTTCACCGACAAGGACGTGCTGATCCACGCGCTGCCGATCTATCACACCCACGGTCTGTTCGTGGCCAGCAACGTCACGCTGTTCGCGCGCGCCTCGATGATCTTCCTGCCGAAGTTCGATCCTGAGCTGATCATCAAGCTGATGGCGCGGGCCACCGTGATGATGGGCGTGCCGACGTTTTATACCCGGCTGTTGCAAAGCCCGGCGCTGACCGAAGAGGCGACCGCACATATCCGGCTATTCGTTTCCGGCTCCGCCCCCTTGCTGGCCGATACCCATCGCGAATGGGCGGCGCGTACCGGCCACGCCGTTCTCGAACGCTACGGCATGACCGAAACCAACATGAACACCTCGAATCCCTACGACGGCGAGCGCGTGCCCGGCGCGGTCGGCCAGGCGCTGCCCGGCGTCTCCGTGCGCGTCACCGATCCCGAGACCGGCAAGACATTGGGCCCGGAACACATCGGTATGATCGAGGTCAAGGGCCCCAACGTGTTCAAGGGCTATTGGCGGATGCCGGAAAAGACCAAGTCCGAATTTCGCGACGACGGCTTCTTCATCACCGGCGATCTCGGCAAGATCGACGGCACCGGTTACGTCCACATTCTGGGCCGCGGCAAGGATCTGGTGATCTCCGGCGGCTTCAACGTGTATCCGAAGGAGATCGAGAGCGAGATCGACGCCATGCCGGGCGTGATCGAGGCTGCCGTGATCGGCGTGCCGCACGCCGATTTCGGCGAGGGCGTCACCGCCGTGGTCGTTTGCGACAAGAACGCCGGCGTCGATGAAGCCGCGGTGCTCGAAGCGCTCGACGGACGGCTGGCGAAATTCAAGATGCCCAAGCGCGTGTTCATCGTCGACGAATTGCCGCGCAACGCCATGGGCAAGGTGCAGAAGAACGTTTTGCGCGAAACCTACAAGGGCATCTATATGAAGTAGGCTCGTGTCCCGGGTGCGATGCAGCGCGTAGCGCTTGCGAAGCGCTGCTTCGCAAGCACCGGGACCGCACCAAACGCCGGAGGTCGTGACGGCCCGGCTCTGCAGCGCGCCGCGCTGCGCTGCAGCCGGGCACGACCAGCGTCACAGCAAACTGATCACGAACCTGCTGCCGACGATAAACAGATAGCACCCGAACGCTCTCTCCAGCGTGCGCTTCGACATCGCATGCGCGGCGCGAACGCCGAGCGGCGCGGTGAGAAGGCTGGTCGGCATCACCAGGACCGCGCCGATCAGCGAGACGTAGCCGAGCGCAAACGGCCATTGCAGCGCGGCAATATCTGGGAAGCGCGCCGCTGCGGGCCAGCCGGCATAGATGTAACCAAGGGCGCCGGGAATCGAGATCAGCACCGCCAGTGCGGAGGACGTCGCAACCGCTTGGTGGATCGGCCGGCCGTAGAACGTCATCAGCAGGTTCGAGAACAACCCGCCGCCGACCCCCATCAAGGTCGAGAGCAGCCCGACCAGGCTGCCATAAAGCTTCATCAGGAATCCGCTCGGCAGCGTCTCGCCAAGCCGCCAGGACTCGCGGCCGAACAGCAGCCGCGCCGCCGCTGACCATGCGACGGCGACAAAGACGATTTTGAACAACCGTTCCGGCGCATAGCGCGCGATCACGCTGCCCAGGACGACGCCGGAGATTACCGGCACCGCCCAGACCCGCAGCACCGCCATATCCACCGCGCCGCGGAAATGGTGAGCGCGGAACGAACTGATCGAGGTCGGGATGATGATGGCGAGCGAGGTGCCGATGCACAGCGGCATCCGTACCTCCAGCGGCACGCCGGCGAGCCGGAAACATTCATAGAATACCGGCACCAGCACTGCGCCGCCGCCGATTCCGAACACACCGGCCAGAAATCCCGCCAACGCGCCGACCGCGACGAGCAGGACCGCAAGTTCAAGCAGTTCGGAGACGTTCAGTCCTGCAACCGGCATTCCCGCTCCGTCTGTCCAAAATCTCGCCCGTCACGCGCGGCGTCTGCTTTGGTTCGTCATACGCGGGCTTGACCTTCGTATCCATCAACCTTCGATAAAGCATTCCGCGGCCGGGAGCCTGGCCATGACGGAGAGGATCAACGCGGTCGCCGGCGCCTGAATCGGGCTTCAGGCATACCAACGACCAACCCTGATAGGCGGTGTCAATGCACATCATTGCAGGGCTCATCTGAAACTATGAACATTCATTCGCAAACGGTGATTTCGGCGTTGCGCTGACTGTTTCGAGTTCGTAAATAGAATTGAACTAACGCGATCCCCGAACCGGCTGCCTGCGCAGCCAGCAACCGTCAAAGTCGCCATGACCGCCAGGATCGAACGCCCGCTTTCGCCGCATCTGCAGACCTATCGCTGGACCCTGACGATGGCACTGTCCATCGTCCATCGCATCACCGGCGTGGCGCTGTATTTCGGCACTCTGCTGTTGGCGTGGTGGCTGATCGCGGCGGCGTCGGGACCCGGCGCCTATGGCAATGTTCAGGCCTTTACCTCGAGCTTCATCGGGCGTCTGATGGTGTTCGGCTACACTTGGGCGCTGATGCACCATCTGCTCAGCGGCATCCGGCATTTTTGCTGGGATCTCGGCTACGGTTTCAAGCCGACCGAGCGGGAGGCGCTGACCTGGGGCGCGCTGATCGGCGGCATTGCGCTGACCGTGCTGTTGTGGATCGCAGCTTACGCGATCGGAGGCGGACGATGAGCTTTGATGAATCACACGGCTCACCGCTCAAGGACCGTTCGATGCGCACGCCGCTGGGGCGGGTCCGCGCGCTCGGCGCCTCGCATTCCGGCACCGGCGATTTCTGGCGCCAGCGCATCACCGCCGTGGCGCTGGTGATCCTGATCGTGCCGGTTATCGTCGTGGTGATGATGCTGCTCGGCCGCAACCAGGCCGGCGCCGCGCAAATCCTTGGCTCGCCGGCGGTGGCCATCATAATGCTGCTGTTCATTATCGCAAGCGCCTGGCACATGAAGATCGGCATGCAGGTGGTGATCGAAGACTACATTCATAACGAGAAGCTCAAGCTCGCTTCCATCATGGCCAACAACTTCTTCTCTTTCGTGGTGGCGCTGGCGTCCAGCTACGCCATTCTTAAACTGTCATCTGGAGTCTAGCGCATGGCTCAAGGCAATGGCAAAAACGGCGCTGCGCCCCCCACCAATGGCCACGCTTATCCGATCGAGGACCATACCTACGACGTCGTCGTGGTCGGCGCCGGCGGCGCCGGCCTGCGCGCCGTGGTCGGCTGCAGCGAAGCCGGGCTGCGCACCGCCTGTATCACAAAAGTTTTTCCGACCCGCTCGCATACGGTCGCCGCGCAGGGCGGCATTTCGGCGGCGCTCGGCAACATGCATCCCGACGACTGGCGCTGGCACATGTACGACACCGTCAAGGGGTCGGATTGGCTCGGCGATCAGGACGCCATCGAATATATGGTGCGCAACGCGCCAGAAGCGGTCTACGAACTCGAGCATTGGGGCGTGCCGTTCTCGCGCACCGAAGACGGCAAGATCTATCAGCGCCCGTTTGGCGGCATGACGCTGGATTTCGGCAAGGGCCAGGCGCAGCGCACCTGTGCCGCTGCCGACCGCACCGGTCATGCCATGCTGCACACCATGTACGGCCAGGCGCTGCGCCATGCCGCTGAGTTCTACATCGAATTCTTCGCCATCGACCTGATCATGGACGACCAGGGCACCTGCCGCGGCGTGATCGCGCTGAAACTGGATGACGGCACGCTGCACCGGTTTCGCGCGCAAACGACGATTCTCGCCACCGGCGGTTACGGCCGCGCTTATGCCACCTGCACCTCGGCGCACACCTGCACCGGCGACGGCAGCGCCATGGCGTTGCGCGCGGGCCTGCCGCTGCAGGACATGGAGTTCATCCAGTTCCACCCGACCGGCATCTACGGCGCCGGCTGCCTCGTCACCGAAGGCGCGCGCGGCGAAGGCGGCTATCTCGTCAATTCGGAAGGCGAGCGCTTCATGGAGCGCTATGCGCCGTCGGCAAAGGACCTCGCATCGCGCGATGTGGTCTCGCGCGCGATGACCATCGAAATCCGCGAAGGCCGCGGCGTCGGCAAGAAAAAGGACCACATCTTCCTGCATCTCGACCATCTCGACCCGAAGGTGCTGCACGAGCGGCTGCCGGGCATTTCGGAGTCGGTGCGGATTTTCGCCGGCGTCGACGTCACGCGGGAGCCGATCCCGATCGCACCGACGGTGCACTACAACATGGGCGGCATTCCCACCAATTATCACGGCGAAGTGCTGACCAAGAACAATGGCGACGATAACGCCATTGTGCCCGGTCTGATGGCGCTCGGCGAAGCGGCCTGCGTCTCCGTGCACGGCGCCAACCGGCTTGGCTCCAATTCGCTGATCGATCTCGTGGTGTTCGGCCGCGCCGCCGCGCTGCGCTGTGCTGAAAAACTCACCCTCAACGGCAAGCAGCCGGAACTGCCGGCAGGCTCGGCCGACAAGGCGCTCGGCCGGCTCGACCGTTATCGCTACGCCTCCGGCGGCACGCCGACCGCGAAACTGCGCGACGGCATGCAGCACGTGATGCAGAACAATTGCGCGGTGTTCCGTACCGGCGAGGTGCTGCATGAGGGCCAGCAGTTGATCCACAACGTGCATGGCGGGATCGGCGACATCTCCGTAACCGACCGTTCGCTGACCTGGAATTCGGATCTCGTCGAGACCCTGGAGTTCGACAATCTGATCGTGCAGGCGGTGGTGACGATGGACTCGGCCGCCAACCGCACCGAGAGCCGCGGCGCCCATGCCCGCGAGGATTTCACCGAGCGTGACGACAAGAACTGGATGAAGCACACCTTGGCCTGGATCGATGAGCGCGGCCGCACCACCATCGATTATCGCCCGGTGCACGACTATACCATGACCAACGACGTGCAGTACATCCCGCCCAAGGCGCGGGTGTATTGATGACGCGCAATAACATCAGCCGTCATTCCAGGGCGACGCGAAGCGTCGAGCCCGGAATCCATAACCACCATCGTGAGTATGGATTGCGGGCCTGCGCCAAGAGGCGCATCCCGGAATGACGAGTGGTTCGAGCTAGGATACATCATGGTTGAATTCGCACTCCCGAAAAACTCGAAAATCTCCGGCGGCAGGACCTGGCCGAAGCCGGCGGGGGCGACCCAGACGCGTGAGTTCAATATCTATCGCTGGAATCCGGACGACGGCAAGAATCCCAGCGTCGACACCTATTTCATCGACACCGACGATTGCGGGCCGATGGTGCTGGACGGCCTGATCTGGATCAAGAACAATATCGATCCGACGCTGACCTTCCGCCGCTCCTGCCGCGAAGGCGTCTGCGGCTCCTGCGCCATGAATATCGACGGCCAGAACACGCTGGCCTGCACGATGTCGATGCACGACGTCAAGGACGGCGCGGTGAAGATCAATCCGCTGCCACACCAGCCGGTGGTCAAGGATCTGGTCCCCGACCTTACCAATTTCTACGCGCAATACGCCTCCATCGAGCCGTGGCTGAAGACGTCGTCGCCGACGCCGCAGAAGGAGTGGCGTCAGAGCCATGAAGACCGCGAAAAGCTGGACGGGCTCTACGAATGCATTCTGTGCGCGTGCTGCTCGACCTCGTGTCCGAGCTATTGGTGGAACAGCGAACGCTTCCTCGGCCCCGCGGCGCTTTTGCAGGCGACGCGCTGGGTCAAGGATTCCCGCGACGAAGCCACCGGCGAGCGGCTCGACAATCTCGAAGACCCGTTCCGCCTCTACCGCTGCCACACCATCATGAACTGCGCCAAGGCCTGCCCGAAAAGCCTCAACCCGTCCGAGGCCATCGCCGAACTCAAGCTGAAGCTGGTCGAGCGGCAGGTGTGAGCGCCCTCGTGTCCGGCATGCGAAGCGCCGCGTAGCCCTTCGCGAACCGCTGCTTCGTGGAATCGCGCCCCGGTTGGAATTGAAAAGGCTGGACTCCGGCTCTGCAGCGCGCTGCGCGTTCGGGGAACGGGCAACATTCGCTGCGGACTCGACCCGCGTATCCATCCTGCTTTGCGCAGCCGTTCATCCGCGGCACGGATACCGTACGTCTGGGTGGAACCCGACGGAACCTTTTGAAATCCTTGCCGTTATCGGCGATGGCCAAGCGTCCTGCCAAACCATCCGCCTCGAGCAAAAAGCCGCCGATTGTCGAGGTGGTGGCGGAAACCGGCGACCACGTTGAACCGCCGCCGCCGGAAGTGCTTGAAACCGATCCCGAATTGTCTGCGGAGGAAGCCGAAGCGGCGCGTCGGGATTATCTGCTGACGCGGTTCTGGATCAGCGCGCGCGGGTATTGGGGCAAGAACGGCGGCCGGCTGGCGTGGGGGTTTTCGATCGGCCTCGGCATCTTGATCGTCGTCAATGTCGGCTTCCAGTACGGCATCAACGTCTGGAATCGCGCCATCTTCGATGCCATCGAGAAACGCGATTCCGCCACCGTGTTCTATTTGACCGGAATTTTCTTCCCGCTCGCGATCGGCAGCGTGCTGATCGGTGTAGCGCAGGTATATGCGCGAATGGGAATCCAGCGGCGCTGGCGCGCCTGGCTGACCAGTTCGGTGCTGACGCGCTGGCTTGCCAATGGCCGCTACTACCAGCTCAATCTCGTCGGCGGCGACCATAAGAACCCGGAATATCGCATCGCCGAGGATTTGCGGATCGCAACCGATTCGCCGGTGGATTTCGCCGCCGGCGTTACCTCGGCGTTCTTGTCCGCGACCACCTTCATTGTGGTGCTGTGGACCATCGGCGGCGCGCTGACGGTGACGGTCGGCGGCTCGGCCATTACCATTCCCGGCTTCCTGGTGATCGCCGCGGTGCTGTATGCCGCGATCGCATCAGGCTCGATCATGACCATCGGCCGCAGTTTCGTGCAGGTTTCCGAAGACAAGAACCAGGCCGAGGCGGAATTCCGCTATACTCTCACCCGCGTGCGCGAGAACGGCGAGAGTATCGCACTGCTCGGGGGCGAGGAAGAAGAACGCGACGGCATCGACAAGACCTTTACCAACGTGCTGCGGCAATGGTCGCGCCTCGCCGGCCAGCATATGCGCACCACGCTGGTGTCGCAGGGATCGAGCCTGATCGCACCGGTGGTGCCGCTCCTGTTGTGCGCGCCGAAATTCCTCGACGGCAGCATGACATTGGGACAGGTGATGCAGGCGGCTTCCGCATTCACCATCGTGCAAACCGCATTCGGCTGGCTGGTCGACAATTATCCGCGGCTTGCGGACTGGAACGCCTGCGCGCGACGCATCGCCTCGCTGATGATGTCGCTCGACGGTCTGGAACGCGCCGAGCGCGGCGACGGCTTTGGCCGCATTCAACGCGGCGAAACCGACGGCGATACCATGCTCAGCCTCAATGATTTATCGGTGACGCTCGACGACGGCACCGCCGTGGTTGGCGACACCGAAGTCGATATCGAACCCGGCGAAAAGCTGCTGGTGTCGGGCGAATCCGGTTCGGGCAAGAGCACGCTGGTGCGCGCCATCGCAGGTCTTTGGCCGTGGGGCGGCGGCAGCGTCAATTTCCATCCGGACCGGCGGCTGTTCATGCTGCCGCAAAAGCCCTACGTACCATCCGGTACGCTGCGCCGCGCGGTGGCGTATCCCGGCGCCGCGGAAGACTGGAGCGTGAAACAGATCGGCGAAGCGCTGGACAAGGTCGGGCTGAAGCACCTGATCGAGAAAATCGAACAAGACGCGCCGTGGGACCAGACCTTGTCGGGCGGCGAGAAACAGCGGCTCGCCTTTGCGCGGCTGTTTTTGCATAATCCCGACATCATCGTATTGGATGAGGCGACCTCGGCGCTGGACGAAAAGAGCCAGGACAAGATGATGGAGCTTTTGACCAAGACCTTGCCCGAAGCCACCGTGGTCAGCGTCGCGCATCGCGCCGAGCTGGAGGCGTTCCACAGCCGCAAGATCGTGCTGGAGCGGCGCAAGGGCGGCGCCAAGCTCGTCAGCGACATCGATCTCATTCCTCGCAAGGGCAAGCGCCGCCTGCTTGGCCGTTTTTTGCGCCAGCGCAAGGCGGTGCCGAAAAACGCGGTGTGATCCTTCCTGCGCCGGCGACGTCATCATGAGGTGCGCGACGCGTCTTGCGGCTAACCTCGAAGGATGGACGGCCAACGCCCGCGGGCATCCTGCGAGACGCCGCGCAAGATGCGCGACCTTTGGAGCGTTGGAACCGCGCGCAAAGTCGGCTATGCATGCGCCGCTTAACCAAGGATGCGTGTTTGACTCCCGACCACCACTATTCGCCGGCTCCCTTCGGCGCGTTCGCGCCCAACGCCGCGCAGCAGGCGATCCTCGCGCTGGCGCAGCGCACGCGGCTGAAGCGCGGCGCGTTCCGGCCGATGCTGTCGCGGCTTGTGAACATGTTGCGCGCCGGGCCGGTCGATGTTTACTATCAGGGCGCGGCGTTCCGTTTCTATCATCAAGCCAGCGCGACGGAGCGCGGCGCGCTGCTCAATCCCGGCTACAATATCGAAGAACTGGATTTCCTGCGCGCCCATACGCCGGCGGGCGGCGTGTTCGTCGATATCGGTGCCAACGCCGGCACCTATGCATTACCGCTGGCTCGCCATGTCGGTCCGCGCGGACGGGTGATCGCGGTAGAGCCGCATCCGGTAATGGTCGCCCGCCTCGCATTTAATCAGGCCGCATCGGCGAGCGGCAATTTGGCGCTGATTGCCGCCGCCGCCGGAGCTGCCGATGGCGAACTCATGATCGAAACCGATCATGAAAACTACGGCGCCAGCCATATCTACCCCGACGCCGGGGAACACAGCAGCGCGATCAGGGTGCCGGCGATGCGGCTGTTGCGCATCCTGCAGGACCAGGGCGTGGATCGCGTTGATTCGCTCAAGATCGACGTGGAGGGCTACGAGGATCGCGTGCTGATAGGCTTCTTTCGCGACGCGCCGGCCGCACTGTGGCCGCACGCCGTCGCGATCGAGCATCTGTCCCGTGACGATTGGCTCAACGATTGTCTCGCCGATATGCTCGCGCGCGGGTACGTCGAGGCCGGCAGGACCAGAAGCAACACGCTGTTGCTGCGCGGTTCCATCTAATCGCGATATCGGAATCGGGAACAATCGTTGGTTTGGCGCCGTTATTGCTCCAGCAGCAATGGAGCGACGATATGGCCACCAACGATACTTCGCACGACGTCGATCGTGCCTGGGAATTGATGAAGAAGATCGGGTTTGCGATGCTGGTCACCCGCGATGGCGATAAGCTGCGCGCGAGGCCGATGAGTGCGCATGTCGAGCGCGACAACAATGCGATCTATTTCCTTACCGACGCGCGTCGTCATAAGGACGACGAGATTGCCCGCAATCCGAATATCAACCTGTCGTTTGCCGATGCCGGCGATCAGAAATATGTCTCGGTCAGCGGTACTGCGGAGGTTTCCAATGACCGGGCCAAGATCAAGGAATTGTTCTCGACTCCGGCGAAGGCGTGGTGGGACAGCGCGGAGGACCCGAATATCCGTGTGCTCAAGATTGCGCCCGAGGATGCCGAGTTCTGGGATTCACCGGGCACCGTCATCAGCTATGTGAAGATGGCCGCAGCGGCCGTCACCGGTTCACGGCCCAACCTTGGCGAAAACCGTAAGGTCGCGATTTAAATGGCAGAGCCGATCGAAGACCCGCCGATCAAACCGGGCAAGCCAACCGAACCGCCGCAGGAAGAGCCGCCGGGAAATCCGCAGCCGGAGATTCCGCCGCCGATGCAGGATCCCGGCCCGGCGCCGCAACCGCAGGAGCTCCCCGGACGCACGCCCGACGAGTTGCCGGTGCGAGGCCCGCAAGGACCGCGAACGCCCTATCCTGCAACCGATGCCGGGATTACCGATCTGCCAGGTTCGCAGCCGGACGTAATTCCTGGCGGCCCGGAAATCCCGCAAGGAACGATGTAGCTGCAAATCCGCGGGGCCTGAACACGCCCTGAATGGAGGCGTATCCAGACCCCGCGCCCGTTGAAATAAAACCCTCGATGCGTTTGTAAGTCGCCACAATCCGGCCTAACGGTTGGCCGTTGATTGCCATGTCGATACGTTGCAGGCGCCTCGCGTGCTGCCCATGCAAGATTTCCGGGGACTTAGCTTCATGACAAAACTTCGTCTCGTGCTGCTCGCCACCACTACGCTCACGGCCGCGCAAGTCGCAAACCCCTCCTCCCATGCGCAGAATTTACCGGTGGTGATGGCGCAAGCCGGCCCTCCCGGAAGCGAATCAAAGGAAGCGCCGCCAAAGCAGCCGCCGAAGGCCTCGCCGCCTGCGCGCCCGGCGCCGCCCGCCCCGCCTCCGGCTGCCG
>NZ_CAXUNQ010000049.1:0-36457 GCF_964252615.1 uncultured Bradyrhizobium sp. | reverse complement strand
CCCCGCCGGCGCTGCCCAAACCGCCAACGTCGGCGCATAGCAACCCGCAAACAACCTCGCCCAAACCTCGCCGGCGGCGATCGATCCGGGACCGTCGATCGCCAGCGATTGAGTGCTTCTCTCGATCTTTATTGCGAGACCGGGAGAACTTCAACAGCATCGACGATGCCTTTACCGCGTCCTCACGGCAGGGGATCGGATGGGGCGAGCATGTCAGCGAGAAGCCTGGCGTGGGGCGACAGGTCTTCGAACACGCGCGCGCAAAGCATCAATCGGCGTGTCGCCCATTCGTCCTTGAGCATCACGGTGCGGAGTAAATTGGCTTGCCGGCATCGACGCGCAGCGGCTTCCGGAACAACAGCTATGCCGATCCCGCGAGAGACGAATTCGCAAACTGCGTCAAGGGTTGCGAGCCGGACGCGAAAGCCGAGATGATATCCGAGGCGCGCCGCCTGCCGCACGATATGCTCCTGCAACGGGTTGCCGGGGCCAAGGCCGACGAAGGGCTGGCCTGCAACTGCTTCGAACATGACCGGGCGATTCTGAATTGAGAGCCGTCGCTCCCGGGGTGCGACGATGACCAGACGGTCGGTGCGGAAGGGACGCTGCTGCAAATGGCGCAGGCCGGCCCAGGCGGCCGCAATCCCCAGATCGGCTGCTCCGCTTGCAATCGATTCCACGATGGCGTGACTTGGCCGTTCTTCGAGATCGACGTCGATATTGCTGTGCTTGCTTAGAAAAGATGCCAGAATATCCGGCAGAAACTCGGCGGCCGCGGCGGTATTCGACAACAGCCGAATATGCGCGCGAAGACCCTTCGCATATTGACCGAGTTCTCCCATCATCCGGTCAACCTGATTCTGCACGGCCTGGGCGTGGTGAACAAGCGCGCGTCCGGTGGAGGTCAGGACCACGCCCCTTCTTCGCCGTTCAAGCAGCGGGACGCCCAGTCTCCCTTCCATTCCTTTGATCCGCGCGCTTGCCGAGGCAAGCGCCAGCCCGGCCCGTTCCGCCCCGAACGTGATGCTGCCGGTCTCGGCAACAAGCAGGAAAAGCCGCAAATCCACCAGGTCAAAGCGCATTCGGGATCAGCCACTGCTCTGCCATCGTCTTTGACGAAGGCTGAAGACGGAACTTCCATATTGTGAGGGACGATCGGCTCCGTCAAGCTATCCGCCATGCCTGCTGCTGTGAGCGACACGTGATCACCTTCGTTAAAAAACCGCGCCAAACATCGACCGCCATCCTGGAAGCGACGGCGGTGATACTGGCGGGCGTCGTCGCCATCGGCATCCTGCGTGTCGCGGGTTCCGGTCCCGGATACTGCCCGGCCACAGCTCCATCAATCGTCACGGAGGATCCGCTCGGCGCGCAAACGGAGGTCGAGGCGGCCATCAAGGATATGATGCTGCATGACTGAGGCCGTAGCCGAATTGCACTGCGCGACGCGCACTAAACGGTTTTGAGGCGATGCTGATCGTCATCCTCGCTGTTTTCCTGCTGGCAGGAGCCGTCAAGGGCGTGGTGGGAATGGGACTGCCGACGGTGGCCATGGGCCTATTGGCAACGACGATGCCGCCGGCCGACGCCGCAGCGATCCTCCTCATTCCTTCGTTCGCGACCAACGTCTGGCAGTTGCTGGCCGGCCCGTCGTTCTTTGGTTTGTGCAAGCGGCTTTCGACGATGATGATCGGTATCTTTATCGGCACCGTCAGTGGCGCGGGATTGATTGCAGGCGCGCATTCGACAGCGGCGCTTGCCGCGCTTGGCGTCGCGCTTGTACTTTATGCAGCCCTGGGCCTGCTTTCAAAAAGATTCGAAGTTCGCCCGGCGCAGGAGCCCTGGCTCTCGCCCCTGGTCGGCGTGGTGACCGGCCTGATCACCGGAGCCACCGGTGTCTTCGTCATCCCCGCAGTACCTTATTTGCAGGCGCTTCAACTCGAAAAGAACGATTTGATTCAGGCGCTCGGCCTGTCGTTCACGATCTCGACCATGGCTTTGGCCGCTGGATTGCTGCTGCAGGGCGTGTTTGAGGCGTCGACGTCGCTTCTCGGCCTGTCCTTGCTGGCGCTGGTGCCGGCGCTGCTGGGAATGTTTGCGGGCCAGCATCTCCGCGAGCGGATGAGCGTCGAGACATTCCGCCGCGTATTTTTAATCGGGCTGCTCCTGCTGGGGCTGTATCTGACATTCGAAGGCCTATTTTCATCCTGAGGTTCACGAACCATAGGAGCAGACGATGATCCATTTCGGCGCAACCGTGTTGTGGAGGCGTGCCGCAAGCGATCCGTTTATCGACAACCGGTACAGCCGGGCGCATTTTTGGAGGTTCGATGGAGGCGCACAGGTCGCCGCATCTTCGTCCCCGCATATTGTGCCGCTGCCTTATTCGTCGGCCGAGAATGTCGATCCTGAAGAAGCCTATGTTGCGGCCCTGTCGAGCTGCCATATGCTGACCTTCCTGTATCTTGCGGCAACGCATGGGTTTGTCGTGGACAGCTACGACGACGATGCCGAGGGCGCGATGGAGGAAGATGAACGCGGCCGGCTCAGCGTCGGCAAAGTCCTCCTCAAGCCGAAAGTGACCTATTCGGGCAAAGCTCCCGATCGCTCAACCCATGAAAGTCTGCACCATCAGGCGCACGAACAATGCTTTCTGGCAAATTCCGTTCGGACTGCCATAGAAGTGACGGTTTGAACGACAACTCGGCACGGCGCGATTCCCGGGAACGGCAGCGCGGGCTTCGACGCTGCATTGTCGGCCTCACCTTGACGGGAGCATATGATGTCGAAGTCGGCGCCGATTCTCCTGCTTCCGGGATTGAATGCATCGGCACGGCTTTATGCCGAACAGATTCCATACCTATGGAGATTTGGTTCGGTCATGGTTCCGGACCATACCCGGGATGACACGATCGCAGCGATCGCAACACGCATACTTGCCGACGCGCCGCCGCGATTTGCACTGATCGGACATTCCATGGGCGGATACATCGCCTTTGAAATCATGCGCCAGGCGGCCGAGCGGGTCGACCGCCTGGCGCTGCTCGACACCTCGGCGCGGTCCGATACCCCCGAACAAACCAAGTCGCGCCTCGAATGCATCGCCATGGCCGAGCAAGGCCGTCTGTCCGAGCTCAACGACAATGTCTTTCCAGTCATCGTTCACGAAAGCCGATACGACGACATGGCGTTGCGCGCGATCTGCGATGCCATGTCGAAAGACATCGGACCGGCTGCCTATGTGCGTCAACACAAGGCCATCGTCACCAGACCGGACTCAAGATCGACGTTCGCTGCCATCCATTGCCCCACTCTGGTTCTGGTGGGCGATTCGGATCTGCTGACGCCGCCCGATTTGGCCGAAGAGATTGCTGCTGAAATAACCGCGGCTCAGTTCACCTTGATACCGACATGCGGCCATCTATCGACACTGGAGCAACCCGCGCTGGTCAATACGGCTTTGGCAAACTGGCTGGCCGCTTAACGCGTAGAAATCCGGAGGAATTACCATGTCCGATAAGCTCATGATCACCCGAATGGAGGGAGCGATCGGCATCATCACGATTAATCGGCCCGATGCGCTCAACATGTTCGACCTGCCGATGCTGGAGGCGCTGGGAGGCGCTTTTGCTGATCTCGAAACCAATGCCGAGGCGCGCGTCATCGTCGTGACCGGCGCCGGCGAGCGCGCCTTTGCGGCCGGCGCCGACATCGCAGATCTCAACGCGCGCAAAGGCCTGGCGCATTATCTGGATTTTGCCGAGCGGGTGCATAGCCTGTTTCGCCGCTGCGAGCATTGTGAAAAGCCGACCATCACCGCCATCAACGGCCTGGCGGTGGGTGGCGGACTGGAACTGCTGTTGGCCACCGATATCAGGATTGCCGCCGATCACGCCAAATTAGGGCTGCCCGAGATTTCGCTCGGTCTGTTTCCAGGTGGAGGCGGCAGCCAGCGCCTGATCCGCCAGATTGCCCCGTGCAGAGCCCGCGAAATGATGTTTACCGGCGACAGCATTTCGGCCGCGGCGGCCCTCGACCTCGGCCTCGTCAACCGGGTCGTGCCGAAAGAGCAGTTGCTGGCGGAAACAATGGGCCTGGCGCAACGCATCGCCAAGAAATCGCCACTCACGCTCAGGCTTCTCAAGCGCACGCTGATGAACGGCGCCGATATGCCGTTGCCCGCCGCGTTGGCGCACGAGCAGGCCATGGTCAGCCTGCTGTTCGACAGCGCCGACGCGCACGAAGGCTGCGCGGCGTTTCTTGCCAAACGGCCGCCGGTGTTTGAGGGCCGATAGACCAGGCACGTCCGGATTGCTTGTTTCAGTCCGCCCGGCGCTGGAACAGCGAGGCGATCGCGGCAAGGCCAAGCAACGCCGGCGATGCCCATAGTCCCGCGGCAACCTGGCCGGTCACGTCGGTGATCATTCCGGCCAGGATTGGTCCGATCGATTGCCCGAGCGCGAACGCGACAGTCAACAAGGCGACCGCGGCAGTCAGAGCCGATGCGGGAAGCTGACGCTGAGCCAGGATGGTGACGGCGGCCGGCCCTGCCATGAAACTGCTCCCGAACACGACCGCGGACAGAAATGCCGAAAAAAGGCCCGGTTGAATCAGGACCGGCAAGGTGCCCAGCATGGTAATGAAGAAGATCAAGGCGGGTCCGCGTCCGCCTGGCAGTTGCGCGAGCACCCGGCCCCACAGCAATGTCGAGATCGTCGACGTAAGGCCGAGCAGAATCCAGAATCCGGCGGTCTGTCCGCTGCTGCCGCCTTGATCACGCAACAGCGCGATGATGAAGGTCATCCAGCCAACATAGCCGGCGCCGAACAGCCCATAGCCGAGAATGGCCGGCGTCAATCGGCGAAAATCCGCAAGCCGCAGCATCGCCGAGACACCCGTGGCCGGCGCGGGCACCGATCGCGCCGCCATCGCGGCGGGGAGTGCACCGAGCAAGGCGAGACATCCAAGGATCATCCATCCCTCACGCCAGCCCTGGGGTCCCTCTTGCAACGCGAATGGAACGGCGATGCCCGACACCACGATGCCGAGACTGCTGCCGGCGACATAGAGGCCCACCAGAAATCCTTTGCGCTCGGCGCTGCTGCCGGGACAAATCGCACCGGCTAGGGCTGCTCCGAGAATGAAGGCGAAGGCAGTCGATATGCCCCCGATCGTTCTCAACAGAAACAACATCGTAAAATCGGAGGTCGCTGCAGAGAGCGCGAGAACGAGCGCGCTCACCAAAAAACCCAGTTGAAACGGGCGCTTGGCGCCCCAGCGCCGCGCCGACAGGGCGGCCGCGAGCGAGCCAAAGATGTAACCGACGGCATTGGCGGTATTAAGCGCGCCTGCCTCGACATAGCTCAGGCCGAGGGTTTCACGCATCGGCGGCAGCAGCAGCGCGTAAGCGAAGCGGGAAAAGCCAAGCGCGACCGCCGCCCCGATCGATAGCCCTAGCGCGATCAGCACCTCGCGCTGCAAGCTCGCGCGCGCGACGTCGCGTGTTATCTCCATAACGTGGATCACTCCAGCCGGTCGCCGAAGATATCACGATCGTTGCACGAAATGTGACGGCGGGGACAATTTTCAGATATGGCAAACAGTCGGACTTGACGCCGGCCGGCAGGGCGTCGGGAAGCGGCCTGCGACCATTGTTACGTATCTTCGAATACGCAATTCCTCCCGTCGAATCGGCACTTCCGCCGTTGCCGCGTGCTGTGGGCGATCGATCTGCGCATCGCTTCCGCGTTACCCTCGAGCCGGCCATGCCCGGCCGGCCTGTTTCCAGCGCTGCCTCCCGAGATTATAGTCAAGACCGACCTTGCTGTTTTGAGCACGCACGCGATCCGGGTTCACCGCCATGGATATTTACGATGCCGGAATACTTGGATTGCCCTTGTATGACGAGCGCCATCGCCGGTTGGCCGCCGGCGTCGAGCAGTGGGCCGATCGCATCTCGCCATGCCTTGCCGAACTGGACCATCTGCACGCCTCGGAATTCGGCCGGCGGATGACCCGCATTCTGGGCGATGAAAAATGGTTCGAATTCGCTGCCGGCACGCAAACGGGTCCGCCGGATTTCCGCTCCATCGCGCTGATCCGGGAGGGGTTCGCGTTCATTCACGATCTCTGCGACTTCGCGTTTTCCATTCAAGCCTTGGCGGCGACGCCGCTGATCCGCCACGGAACGCCGGCGCAACGTGAGCGCTGGCTGCCGGACATTATCGCCGGCCGCCTGATCGGCTCGCTTGCCATTTCGGAACCCGAGGTCGGCTCCAACGTCGCCGGCATCGCGCTGCGGGCGGAGCGCAGGGACGACATTTACGTACTCAATGGCAACAAGACCTGGATCTCGAACGGCGACATCGCCGACTTCCATTCCGTTCTGGTCCGCACCGGCGAAGGCCCCGGCGCGCTAGGCCTCAGCATGATGCTGGTACCCGCGGATACGGCCGGCCTCACCGCCGAAACGATCGACTTCATGGCGCCGCGCGCCTTCGCATCGCTTGCATTTCGCGACTGCGTCGTGTCGGCGGACCGCATCATCGGCAAGCCCGGCATGGGATTTGCGATCGCAATGGACGTGCTCGAAAGCTACCGCATGACGGTCGGGTCGGCCGCGATCGGTTTCGCCCGCCGGGCTCAACGCGCAGCCATTGCGCGATCTCAATCGCGCAAAGTGGGCAATGGCACGCTGTTCGATACGGAATTTGCCAAGGACACATTGGTGGATGCCGAAATCGCATCGACGGCGGCGGCGCTGCTGGTGGCGCAGGCGGCCTGGCTGCGCGACCATGATCGCGGTTATGCAAAACATTCAAGCATCGCCAAACTGTTCGCAACCGAAGCGTCGCAACGCATTATCGACGACGTGGTACAGCTTTTCGGCGCATCCGGAATGGTGCATGGATCGCTACCGGAGCGGCTCTATCGGCAAATTCGCTCGCTACGCATTTACGAGGGAACCTCCGAGATCCAATACAACATCATTGCCAGCCATTTGCGCAAGCGGTCGCCAGCCCATGCTGATGAGTAAGCCGCCAACCCGCTGGTTTCTGAGCCGACCTGTGCCTGCCGCCAAAGCAGATTTGTTCTGCTTTCCCTATGCGGGAAGCGGCGCATCGGCGTTCGCCGGGTGGCAAACCGGGCTCGGTGCCGACGTCAAGGTCCATGCACTGGAGATGCCCGGCCACGGCCAGCGCTTCGGCGGGCGGCCGGAAACCGACATCCGGCGCCTCGTCCGCGAGATCGTCGACGCCATCACGCCGCTGCTCGAGCGGCCCGCGTTCTTCTTTGGCCATAGCATGGGCGCGGTGGTGGCATTTGAAGTGCTGCGCGAACTGAGATGCCTCCCGGGCCGTCACTTTTTCGCGTCCGGCTGCCGCGCGCCTTGTCATCAGCCTTCGCCGCGAATACGAGACATCGCCGCGCAGAGCGAACGGCCGTTCCTCGAACTGGTGCAGGAGTATGGCGGCCTGCCGGACGAAATTGTGCAGGACCGCGATCTGCAGGCGGTGTTCCTGCCGATCCTGCAAGCAGACTTCACCATGATCGCCCATTACGTCTACGACCGGCGCGACCCGCTCAACGTGCCGATCACGCTGCTGACCGGCGATCGCGACAGTCATGTGCCCGAGCATATGCTGGCGGCATGGCAGAACGAAACCGTGCACGAGATTTCGCGCCAGCGCTTCAAGGGCGGTCATTTTTTCATCGCCGACGCTCAGATCGATGTCGTGCGCTTCGTCGGCACCGCGATCCGCCGGCAACTGGCGGGCGACGGTCGCGCATCGACGACAGTATTGGCCTGACCGATCGGAGACGCAGCATGGACCCGCAAAATCCGATAGCGGCGGTCACCCACCAGGATCCTTATCCTTATTATGCCGACCTGGTCGCAACACGGCCGTTCTATCGCGACAATGCGCTCGGTCTGTGGATCGCGAGCGGTGCGGCCGTCGTTGATGCAATCCTCACCGACCGGAGATTGCGGGTCCGACCGCCCGGCGCGCCGGTTCCGCCGGCCATTGTCGGCACGGCGGCCGGGACGATCTTCGGCCATCTGGTGCGGATGAACGACGGCCCGCCGCACCAGGCGTTGAAGCCGGACATCACCGCCGCCATCGACGGCGTTGATCGGCATCGGATGGTTTCGGAGGCCGTCCGGCTCTTCACGCGCAGCATCGGCGCGGACATCGGAGGGTGTAATCTTGACACCGTCCTCTTCACGCTGCCCGTGGCAGTGGTCGCCCGGCTGCTTGGGGCGGCAGATCCGGAACTGCAAACAATCGTTGAAGCAGTCAACGATTTCGTCAAATGCCTCCCCGCTCACGCGACCCCCGAGGCCATCGCCGCCGCCGACCGGGGAGCAGCGCAACTGCTCGGCATTTTCGAACAACCCGCCGGCCGTGCCGGCGGCCTGTTCTCCGATCTCCTGCGCAGAGCCCGTGAGCACGCCGACATCGATTCTGCGGCGGTGGCGGCGAACGCGATCGGGTTGATGTCTCAGACCTGCGAGGCCACGGCCGGGTTGATCGGCAATACATTGGTCGCGTTGGGACGAAACCCGGATTTGTTGGCGCTGGCGCAGTACAACCATGATGCGATCGACACGATCGTGTCGGAGGTGGTCCGCCATGATTCTCCGATCCAGAATACGCGCCGCTTCGCGGTGGAAACCTGCCGTGTCGCCGGCGATACGATAGCGGAAGGCGACGCCATATTGGTGGTGCTTGCCGCCGCCAATCGCGATCCGCAAGCCAACCCGTCCCCGCACCGGCTTATGCCCGGCCGAAATACCGCTCGTACTTTTACCTTCGGGGCGGGATCGCACAAATGCCCCGGCGAGACCCTCGCCAACTCAATTGCGGCCGTCATCGTTCACGAATTGATTGCCGGCGGCCTCGACCCGAGCCGCCACGCTGCGGTCGTCCAGTACTGGCCTTCTGCGAATGCGCGGATCCCGAGATTCGCCGTCGCCGGTTGAGCCGGTCCAGGGCACCTGCCCGCTGCGCCGGACGCCTTTGCATCCGTCTCATCAGATCAAAAGCCCGGCGTGATGGTCAGGCGCATCCGCAGGCACGGTTGTGCAAACTTCCCCGGCCTGACAGCCCTCGGCAAAGTAAGCAAACAGCGCATAACCGTTCCAGATACGCCGCCATTGCGCATCGACACCGGCGGGACCGAACTGCCGGTCGACTCGGCCGAGATAGGACTGGATGATCGTGGCGGCCTGCCTGGCATGACCGGCGGATACATTGTCGATCGATAGATGCGCCTCCTCGTAAATCGGATCAAACCCCCAGTGCCGCAGTTTTTGCATCTCATGAAGTCTGAGTTCGCCCAGTCCGAACATCTCGATTCCGAGATTGTATCCGACGATCTCGGGGTAGAACCGGTCGGCAAAAAGCCCCAGGCATAGCTGGTTGATGGGAAACGCATAGAAGGCATCGGGGATCTCGTCTTGATCGACAAAGGCCTCATCGCGGATGTGCGGCAGGTTGATATCCATGCTGCCCAACACGCGATGAATAAGCGTGATATGGTTCTTCCGGATATCGCCCATGCCCATTTCGTCGGCATAAATAGCGAACAGCATTCCATCGCTGGTATGGTTGTAGCGGCCTGCATTTCCAATCCGGAACACCCAGGACCCATCGATCAGGCTGCCCAAGGCAAAGGTTTTCTGACCGAAGATGACGTCATCGCGCGGCGGAATCTGCTCCAGGGGGGCGTAGGGATCGACCAGCTTGGTCCAATATACCGACGTCACCCGCTCCATCAGTGCATCCGGCGTGTAAGGAAAAAAGCTGGCGTCGGTATATTTTCCACCGGCACCCGTATCGAACAAGGTTCGGGCCGCAGCCAACCCCGCCTCCGCCCGTGCTCCGGCGATCGCGAGAACATGCGGGAAGTTCTCGATATTCACCAAGCGATGCAGCAGCGTCCGATCGTCGACGTCAGCAGCAACTTCAAATACCACTCCAGCCGGTTTGCACCGGCGAATGTTCTCGAGCCATTTGATGGACGCTTGCTCGGTGGGACGCGCAGACGTGATGACGATCGGCTGGTCGACAGTATCCGGGATATGCTCGATCCAATCCTTCAAGGTACACGCCTCCTGCTCGGTAAAGATACCGAACATGGGTCCCCCGATCTTCAATGCGTCGGTGAACCGATATCCTCCCGACCTGTTCGGTCGAACGTACCGTGATCGCTTGAAGTCCTTCAAGAACGCCGGAATGTCCAGGTCCGGGTCGGCGAACCGCTCGGCAAGCGGTAGATCCCCGATCCGGACCCGGCGATGCTGTTTGCCGGCGAACTGCGCATGGCGCTTGATGATGTCGGCGACTTTGCCGTCGAGGGTTTGGCTGGCACTTCGTTCGGCGATTTCGACCAGCATGCAGACATGCTGAACCTCGAGCTCCACGGCGAGCGCTATCGACCGCGCAAGGCGCCAGATCAGCTTTTCTGACGCTTTCGCATCGAGCAAGTCGAGATAGTGTGAGAGAACCACTTTCACCTCGGGCCCGGTAATGACCGGAGCCGTTCCGAGCAGCAGGTCGTCGATCCCCATTGCGTGATAAGCATAGTGAATCCCAACCACCTCAGGCAGATAGTTCACGGGGTAACGCGAGAGAGATAACAGGAATGCGGAATAGAGAGCCGTCGTGGCACCGATGCCGGACTGGCGCGTAAAATCCGGATCGCCCACCGGCGGCAGAAAGACGCCGGCCTGTTCGAACAGCCGATTGCGCACGGTTGCGATGGAACGCGCCGGATTTCCTTCGCCCTGCAGCCGCCAATAATGACCAAACAGCAAATTGACGACAGTTGCCGGTTGGGTCGCCGGCTGTGAGATCATGTCGAGCCAGCACCCCGCCAGCATCGCAATGCCGGCACGTTCGCGAAATATCAAGTTCCGCGCCTCGTTCCCTGACGACAAAGCCTGATGCAGACGCGCGGCAGCCGCCGATCGCTGGGCATCGATCCATTGGTCCAATCTCCGCTGATCGATCCTTCCATTGACCAGCGCATCGAAAGGAACTTCGGTTGAGTTCCTGGCTGGCAGGGTCGCATCAAGAACGTGCTTGCACGCCAGCAATGCGCCCTCGCTCTCCTGGTCGCGCATCAGTTCGGAAAATATCTCCACCGGGTCTCTCGCAAGAATCTTGGCGGCGGCAGTGCCCGCCAGTGGACTGAAGCGGAATGTGTCGATCGTGCTGCCGTGGAACAGATCAGGCTCGACGATTTGCGTGGCGCTCTGGATCATTGCGCAATCTCCATGAGAGATGCTGGTTGACGATAACAAGCTCAACTGCTTGAAGTTGCATGTCGTTGCACCCATGTCATTGTTTCATTCGGCGCCGCGTCTTCTCCGCGTTGGGTGCCGTTGTCGTTTCCTGCACGAAGAGGACGTGGCCACGTCGATGCCTCCTGTAAAAGTCTACCTGCACGGTTGCCGTTACGTGATCGGCGAGGACGAGCGTCCGATCGCCGACATCGCGAACTTTACGGACTTTCTCGCGCAAAATCAGATGATCGACGACGCCGATCTGTGGGGATGGAATCGCTACCGTCTGACCCGGCGCAGCGCGATGGAACTCGGGACCGAAGCGGCGCATCATACATTGGCCGCGCTGGGCTCGGATCGCCACAAGGTCGATGCAGCCATCCTTTGCGGAACACGGTTTTCGAGCAATGTCGACGGACATGCCGATGTGGTCGGCCGCTTTCTCCAAAGCCTCGACCTGCGCGAAGCCATTCCCTACGGCGTCAGCCTGAACCGATGCGCGACGCTGGCGGCCGGCCTGAGCCTTGCAGAATCGCTCGTCGTAAGCGGCAAGCATCGCGCCATTCTGCTGACGGCCTGCGATACGTCGGAGGATGATACCCGGTTGCGTCCCTTCGCGATCTTCAGTGATGGCGCGGCGAGTTGCGTGGTCGTGCGCGACATTCCCGGCGAGTTCGAACTGATAGCGACCGCTGCGGCGGTTGACGCCGCGGCGATGCGGCCAAACGGCGAGATATCCGCCGCGCTGGCAAGGCGGGTCAATGCGGATCTTGAGTCCCGCAGCGGCGTCCCGGTCGATGCGATAAAACGGCTGACCCATAATAATCTGTTCAAGCCGATCGTCATGATCAAGGAACAGCAGGCCGGTTTTCGCCGGGATCAACTGTTCATGGACAATATCGGCCGCATCGGCCACGTCTTTGCCAGCGATCCGCTGATCAATCTCATCGACCTCCTCGGTTCCGGCGCGCTCGACAAGAACGACGTCGTCGCCATGGGTTCCAGCGTTTCGGGCGCGCGTTTCGGCGCACTGCTGCGCGCGGTCTGACCGCATCATGCAGCCGCATTGCGCCCGATCGGCAATTCGCACGCCGGTCCTAATCATGCATATGAAAGGTCTGCGTCGCCGCAAGCGCCGGATCGCCGCGGCGAACATGCATGACGCCGTCCTCCGGAGACATGATCACCGTCCCCACCGTTCGCTCTCGCCGGATATCGCCGTTGCCGCGAACACGAATCGGTTCGTGACAGAAAATTTCCATATAGTCCGCGCTGGCCGCGGCGACGCTGACCTGCTCCAGCCGCTCCCTGCATGCCGTCAACCGGCGAACAGAAGAGTTGCGCGCAAACGGATTGACCGCGTCGGCGGCCGCAAAATTCTCAGTCAGGAAATGATTGGTGTGCACCAGTTCCGAGCCGGACATCACCGCCATTTTGCCGTCGAGAATTTCGACCGTAACCGCGCTGCGCCGATCACAGATCGTCAAAGCGCGCGAACTCGCAATGTGCAATTGCGAAAGACGGTAAATGCATGTTTCAACGTCGGAACAGCTATCGAGCAGATGACGAATCGCCAGATAGGGCGGCAGACCAGGGCGCCAGGTTCCACCCAGAACGAGGTTGAGGCCGATCGCAAGACCATCGCTGTTCATTCCCAAATAACCGAGCAGGCCGGCAAACGAAAGCACCAGCACCCGGCGCCCGCTCGCATGCGTGATATCCAACATCATCATGTGATCATCGAGATCGCCGTTGAGATCGATGGTCTGGGCAAGGACGGCGTGCCTGGGCTGGATGCGACACAATGTCGTGCAGTCGCCGCCGGTCGGGATCCGGTTGTACCCCATCACCTCCCGCCGCACCTGAAGCAGCAACGACTCCTCGATATCGATTTCAGCGCCTGCGGCCAAACCGCGAATTTCGTCGAACAATGCCGGGGTATCGCGCGCGATCGCCTCTCCATAGCGGTTTATCGTTTCGCGCAAATCCGCCAGGGTGGTTCTGTGGTAGAAAATGCGGTTGAGCCGGCAGAGATCGTCATCCAGGAATCCCCGTATTTGCGCGCCGAACGCCTGCCCGTGCGCCTCGCCGATCTGGAAGGCGTCACCGCTCAATTTAATGGGCGTCATTTGCATCGTCATATCATCCAGCAGCCGTCTCACGCGCCGGTGCCGACACTTCCTGCAACGCGCGGATTCTCCAGTTCGCTGAATTTACTGATCAGGCTCACAATGTCGCGCGGCGTTTGAAGGCCGGCGATGTCGTCTTCGGTGAAGTGTATCAGGGCGGTTTTTGTCTTTTCGCAAACCGAGGTCATTAGAAGCATCATGTTCAGCGAAGTCAGTCCGTAATAGTCGTAGAGATGGGCATCAAGATCGATGACATCGGCACTGTGAGCGGTCGCCGGGGTCAGCCTGACAAGGTCCTGCGCTACGACTGTTTCGATCGGATTCATTGAAGTTCTCCATAGCCGCGCTCGATGTGCTGCTGGTAGCGCGAGAGGATTACCTTGCGCCTTGGTTTGTACTGAGAGGTCAGCAGTCCGTTTTCTATGCTGAACGGCTCGTCGGTTATGATGAAGCGGCCGATCTTTTCGTCGGCGCCGTGTATTTTATTGATTTCGGCAATATGCGCCTTGATCTCGTCTCGAGCAGCGTCGCCGTCAGGCGCGCAGACCACGGCCAAAAGGTAGTCATGACCGAAGCCCGCTAAAACGCAGTCGGAAATCGCCGCGCAACACTTCAAGCGCTCTTCGATCTTGCGGACCATGACGTTGCGTCCGTTGGCGAGAACGATGATGTCGTCGGCGCGGCCGAGAACATAAAGGTAGCCGTCCGCGTCGATGCGGCCGATGTCGCCGGTACAGACCACCCCGCCGGGCCGGAAGATGCGCTCCGAATCGCCCGGCGCGGAAAACAGGTAACTCGTGTTAACCGGGAACTGGCTTTCAACCATGATCACACCGTCGTCGTCGAGGAACACCTTCTTGCCCTGGAGCGGACGGCCGACGCTGCCCGTCCGGTTGGCGTCCGGCGTGTTTTTCGTAACGATGCAGGTTTCGTTCATGCCGTAGCCTTCGAAAATCGGCATTCCGCATGTGTTGAAAAATTGCAGCATGGCCGGGTTTGCCGGCGCCGACCCGGTCCACAGATAGCGGATCCGGCGTCCCAGCAGCTCCCTCGCCTGCGATCGGAGCACCTCGATCCTGCCCTCGACCGCGTGGATCGCCGGCGGCTTCGCATCGGCCAACGACGTAATTTCCTTGCGCAGGGTTTCGAAGAATGCCGGAACTCCCATCACCACCGTCGGCTCTTCCTGCTTGAGGGCCTGGAAAGCCAGTTCATAGGTGGCCACGACGACATCGTGCCCGAAGACAAGCGCCGAATAGATCCAGTAGCGCTGCTGGAGAAGCGACAGCGGCAGGAACACGAACAGTTTGTCCGGCGCCGAATGATTGAACAACTGCTGTACCGCGGTTATCGAACTATCGATGCTTCCCACGGTGGCCGCCAACCCCTTGGGCTGACCGGTGCTTCCGGAGGTGAACTTTATCGTCGTGACGTCGCTTGGCTGATAGACGACGGGCGCGAGCTCACGATCGTTCGACAGGTCGGAGGTCGCGGCGAGAACCGCGCTCATCGGCAATATCCTGCGATCGTCCGTTGGACGACCGGTAAAGATCAGGCGCAATCCATAGCGATCGAGCAAATCCGGCGTCGCCGCAAACTTGCCGGCCTCAAAGCCCGCGGTAACCGCCTTGATCTTCAGCGCGGCGAGATCCAGCAGCACCCATTCGAGACAATTGTTGGCGAGTATTCCAATCCGGTCGCCGGAGCGAACGCCGAGTTTGACCAGATAGACCGCAACCCGACGGGCCATCTCATCCAGGTGTTCGAGCGCGATACGGCGCTGGTGACCGGGCTGAAAAAAGGTGATCGCATGAGCCGAAGGCGCCCCTCCTTCCGCAACGCGAGCCATGACCGATTTCATCATCTCACTCGACTTCCTGCCGCGCATAGCCGGCCCCCGGCGTCACGAAGCCTCACGCATCGCGATTTGACGTTCGATGTGCCTGGCCATCGCACGGGGGCTTTCATGTTGCGGAAGGTCTGCCAGCGGCACCGATACGTTGAACTCCTTTCGGACCCGCGCCAGCAGGCGCACCGCCAGCAGCGAGGTTCCGCCGAGCCGGTAGAATTTGCTGACCGCCTTGATCGTCGAAGTCTTGAGGATGTCCGACCAGATCGTCATCAAACGCTGTTCCAGTTCGGTTTCGGCGGCCTCGACAGGCGTTTCGGCCTGAGGCGGGGCCTCGTCCGCTTCGTCCTGCAGACGCCTGCGATCGACCTTGCCGTTGGCCGTCAGCGGCAGTTGCGCGAGCCAAACGAAGCGGCGAGGAACCATGTAGTCCGGAAGCGCCGCAGCCAGTTGCGTTCGAAGTCGAGCTTCCAATTCGGCATTCAGGGCATCTTTCTCGGCGCAAACCACAAAGGCCGCCAGATGCGGTCCCTCTTCGCTCGTCCGCAGAACGACCGCGGACTCCGCGATAGCCGGATCGCCATTCAACAGCGTCTCGATCTCTCCGGGTTCGATCCGGTAGCCGTTCAGCTTGATCTGGAAGTCCGCCCGCCCGAGGATTTCGATATTTCCATCGGAGAGATAGCGTCCCACATCACCGGTGCGGTACAGCCGTTCGTCGAGTTGGGCATGACGAACGAAGCTTGCTGAAGTCAACTCCGGATTGCACCAATAGCCCGCGGCTAGTCCGGCTCCCGCCGCGTAAAGCTCGCCCGGCACATGGTCAGGGCATTCGCGCAGGAATGCGTCGAGAACGTAGTAGCGGTTGTTGGCGGTGGGTTTGCCATAGGGAATATTGGCCCAGGCCGGATCAACGCGATCGATCGGGTAAACGATATTCCATACGGTCGTCTCGGTCGGACCGCCCAGTGCGACGATCCGCAGGTCCGCCTTCAGCGACATCAGCCGGCTTGGCAGCGAAACTGGAATTCGATCGCCGCTCATCATGATGAGCCGCAACTGCGGCGGCAACGGCTGACCGGCTGCAGCGGCCTGTTCGACAAGAGCAGCGACAACTGCCGGAACCGAGTTCCAAATAGTCACGACCGACCTGGTTGCCTGCGCGAGCCATTTCGCCGGGTCGGTCTCGGCATTGCCGTCCGGGATGACCAGCGCGGCCCCGTTCCACAGCGCGCCAAAAATGTCGAATACCGACAGGTCAAAGCCGGTCTTGCTGATCGCAAACAGCCGGTCCTCGGGGCCGACGCCGAAACGCCGGGTGATGTCCGCGACCAAATTGACCACGCCGTGATGGCTGATCATGACCCCCTTCGGAGCGCCGGTGGAACCTGACGTGTAGATGACATAAGCGAGATCAGTCTGAGCGGCCTCCGGGAGATCGTGATCAAGGCTCCCGGTCTCCGGATCGTATGTCAAAAACCCATCATCAATGACCAGACGAGCAAACCCGGCGCCGGTGGTAGCCGGCACATCGCCTCGCGTGACGAAGACTTGCACCCGCCCATCATGCAGAAGCTGGTCGATCCGCTTGCCCGGCAGATTTGCGTCGACCGGGAGATAAGCGCCGCCCGCCATCAGAACGCCGAGGATAGCGGCGATCTCTTCCCACCCCTTGGGCATTACGACGCCCACGAGATCGTTGCGTTTCACTCCCTGACGCCGAAGCCGGCGCGCAACCGCCGCGGCGGCAGCCGCCAGTTCGCCATAAGTGATTTGGCGCCCCACCGTTACAATGGCCAATGCCCCGGGGGCGCGGGCAACTTGTTCGAGAAACCCGCTATAGGCCTGACCGGGGGGGACGGCAGCCTCCGTTTGATTTGCCTCGCGGCGCCGCTTCACTTGATCGACCGGCAGCAGACCATGAGACGGCTCTTCCCATTTTGCCGGCTCGGTCGCCAAACTGGTTAGCAACCGTCCATAAGCCGATACCAGATCCGATATCAGGCCGTCCGGGAACACCTCATCGACGGCGTCGGTCTCGACCACAAGCGCGCCGTCCCGCTCCAGGAGGAAAAGGTTTAACCAGACCTGGGGTGTTTGGCTGACCGCGAAGGTCTCCCGCCCGAACAGCGCGATCGAAGATCCGTCTTCGCCGGCCCCGATCGTGCTATTGAACGTAAAGGGCATAGGCACGGCCTGCGCAGATCCCTGCCGCCGCCCAAGGGCGCGCATCACCTCGATGCCGGAAAATTGCCGGTGGTCGATTGCCTCGCGCAGCCCAGCCTGCAGATCCAGTGCTTGCTGTCTAAAGCTCGCCCGCGCGTCGACTTCCACCGAGAGCAAAAGACAATCGGTGAAATTACCGATCACCTGGTTGATATCGGGATGGATCTCCAATCGGTTGGCAACGGTCATGTTGAGCGTGAAACGATCGGCCGCGCCCCACAGCGACAGAATTTCGGCATAGGCCGCCGCCAGCATCGCCGTCGGGGTCAATCCCACCCTCATGCAGTGGCTTTTCAGTCGGGACCATTGCGGCGCGTCAAATTCCAGCGTTCGCCGGACGAAAGCAGGAAACTTTATCCGCGATGGATCAATCCTGCGCGGTAGTTGCGGATGTGCGGCAATCTGGTCAAGACGACCCAGCCAATAGGTGCGCGCGCGGTTTGCCTCTCGCATTCCGACCCGCGTTTCCAACGCCTCGACATAGTCGCGAAACGAAACCTCGAGTGGCGCCACCGGCCGGTCCGGTTCCTGATAGAAGCGCCACCAGTCACGAAAGAACAGAAACGAACTGATGCCGTCCATGATCAGGCCATCATGGCTGACATGCAGGACCATGTTCGTATCGGACAGAATCGTCAGTCGCACGTCGATGAGCGGCGCCTGGTCGGCGCGCAGTATCTGATGGGACATTGCGGCGCGCGTCGCAAGGCGCGCCGCATCTGCGCCGGCCGGCGCAGCCTGAGCCTTCCGCAGATCACTAACCGCGATCCGCGGCGGTGGCGGATTGTTCAGTTCTGTCTGCGTCACGTCGTCGTGAAAAATGGTCCGAAGCGCGCCGTGCCGCTCGACGACTTTCGCGAGCGCCCGCTCCAGCCGGTCGGCGGCGAAGCTGCCTTCTATTTCATGATAGACATGGGAAGCTACATTCCCGAGCGCGAAGTGATCGAGGCGGCCGTAGAAGTAACTCTGTTGCATGGGGGTCGATGCCCACCTCGACGAAACCACGGTGGGCCGTTCCGGCCGCAGGGCGGCCAGATGGGCAACGGCCTCCGCCTTTACCGCTCGAATGGACGCAACCAACGCCGGATCAATCTGCGATTGCGGTCCCTCCAGACGCAGATCCTTGCCATCGAGGCGCAGAGTCAGACCACGACTTGAAACCGCGTTCAGCACGTCATTGAGGCTCATATCAGCACTCCATTCTTGCAATTCGTCGGTCCGCCAATCTGATCAGCGCTCGGCAGACGGGACAGAACCGTCGCGGCCAGAGCGTCGATGCTCTTTCCGTCGAGGATATCGCCAATCGTCAGATCGGCTCCAAATTCCTTCTCAAGCTGATACTGCAAGGTGATGGCGCCCATCGAACTCAGTCCGAGTTCCGACAAGGGACATGCGGCGAACGGCACGCTGTGACCGATCTTCAGGATCCGCCGAAGCATGGCGTCAAGGCGTTCAAGAACGAAAGCAGATCGGGCATTGCCGTCTCCTCCGGAGCTGTTGACGCCGCTCTTTGAAAGCCGACCCGTCATGACGGCTCTCTCCTCGGCAACCGGTTAAAACGCCGATTAGAGCCGGCGCGGGCGCACCGTGCGCGAGGGTCGAACGTTCGCTCGTCAGGATTTGCCGGGGCCGCGCGCAGCTTGCGCGCCTCCAGGCCCCTGACCATTTGCATTCCGATGCTGGCCAACCGTTCCGGCATATTGCGATCCTCAAACCGCCTTGCGGTTCTGCGCCGGCGACGCCGCCGCCCAGGTAACGAATGAGGGGATCTGAGCGACGCCCGCGTTACGCACGCCGCGAATACAATCGACGACCCGCTGGCTTCGCCATGCCGTCAGGCTCAGATTTGGATCGGCAAGACCGCGCTGACGGCGCGCGCCGTTGAGCACGAAGATGCCACGCCCCGGTGGACCGTCCCAAACTGCCGCGAATTCATCGTCTATCAGAAGTTCGCCATCGTGCTGCTGGATGCGTGACAGGATCGGCGCCAGAAAGTCCATGCGCGCCGAGCGGAACCCGGTCGCCCAGATCACGACGTCGGCACCGATGATTTCCCTCGCCCCACTCGTCCGATGGTCCACGATCAACTTCCACTGCGTCCCGTCCTGCGCGACTTGCACCACGACGCGGTCGGGCATCAGCGCGATGTCGGGCAACGACGCATCGATGAAACGCAGGGTATAAATCCGCTGATATATTTGCCGCAACAGCCGCTCCGATATGCCGTCGCTGGCCAGGATGTTGCGTTCGACAAATCCAGCCTTGCTCTGGCGGCTCTGCTGGAAGAAATAATCAGAATGGCCGGGCGTAAAGTAGTCGTTGGTAAAGCACGAATTGTCCATGGGAAGAAAGTTATCGCGCGACGATATCCAGCAGACCTGTCGAGGGATGTGGCCGCAGTTTTCGGAGATCAACGCAAGCACCGCCTCGGCTCCTGACTGTCCGCCGCCAACGACGACGACGCTCTTGCCTGCACACTTGCCCGCGTTCGGAATAAAATCGGCGACGTGGAAGCTGGTACCATCCGCGCTGTGGCGGGCAAACTTCGGCATTTTCGGCTCGACACCGACGCCGACGCTGATGTTGTCGGCCGTGATGCGGCGCCGCGTGGTTTCGATGGTGAAGACGCCGTCGAAGCCGACGCGTTCCACCTCCTCGGACAGATGAATATTGGCGTTTCTCTCGCAGGCCCATTCGAAATAGTTCGAGAATTCCCGGCGCGGCAGGCTCTCGAATTGCGCGTTGAGGAAATGGTATATTTTTCCCTGGGAATGCAGATACGATATGAACGAGAAGCTGCTGGTGGGTTCGGCCAGTGTTACGAGATCCTTGAAGATGGCGACTTGAAGGGTGGCTTCGGGAAATCGCATTCCATCATGCCAGGAAAACTTCGGCTTCTTATCAATGAAAATATTTCTGATCTCCGCGTGGTCATGCAGCAGCGATGCCAAGCTCAGATTCGAAGGACCTACACCGATGCCGGCACATTGGTAGTGCATGATGTCGTTCTCGCGTTGGGATTTTGTCGTAACGGGCTCATGGCTCGGAGGTCGCCAGATCCGCCTACACGTAGTTATGACGCCTCGGATTGACGCAGTTGAGGAAGAAATCGCCGACCACATTGTACTTCCAGCGGACCGGATCGTGCAGGGTGTGTGTGCGGGCGTTTCTCCAATGGCGATCGAGATTGTAGGCCGCCAGTGTTGCGCTCGCGCCGGACAGTTCGAACATCTTGTTGGTGGCGAGAATAGCCAGTTCGGTCGTAAGCACCTTGACGATCGCGACGTTCACGGACGCCACCGCGACGTCGTCCTCGCTCGGAGCGGCGGCAGCGAACTGATCGAGGCGATGGCCGGCTTTTTCCAGCGACGCCTCGGCCGCGAACAGCCGGATCTTCAGGTCGCCGATGGCGCTGATGATATAAGGATCCTCGCAGGCACGGCTGACGCCGCTGTCCGCCCAGGGCCGCGCCTTGGTATTGACGAACTGCATCGCCTCATTGATCGCGGCTCCCGCTATCCCCGCGTCAATGCAGGCGTGGAGATACTGCGACACCGGACCCGCCAGGGTCGGCTTGACATAGGCATCCTCGAGGGAAACGACGCGCTCGGGATCCACGAGAACGTCGTTGAATTTGCCGGTTCCGCTCGCCGTCGTTCGCTGGCCGAATCCCGACCAATCGTCGATGATCGTGACCCCCTGCTGATGGCGCGGCACGAAAGCCAGGACGTAGCGGCCGGCATCGTCGATCGCGCTGACCGCGATCCAGTCGCAGTAAAGCGCTCCGGTGGTATAGAATTTCTCGCCGTTCAGCTTCAGTCCCGCGCCGTTCCTTGTCAGGCGGGTCTTGATCTCGAGCACGTTTTTTGTGCCGCGCTCGGACGCGGCGTGTCCAATCAACGCGCCGCTCAGAATCTCGTCGAACAGCACCTTCTTCTGCGCGTCCGTGCCGTTCAGCAACATGATGTCGATGGCAAGAAAGTGGTTCTTTGGTATCTGCGCAATATTGGGATCGGCGGCCGCAATCGTGCGCATCACGGTACCTAGCGTCGTAATCGACACCTCGGCGCCTCCCCATTGCTTTGGAATGCTCGCTCCCAGGAGCCCGCCTTCCGCGAACAACTTCATCTCATCGTATGGCAGGCGCCGATTCCGGTCGCGATCGGCAGCGTCACCTGCGATGGTAGCGGCAAGCCTTTCGGCAGTCGCAATCGCTTCCGCATCATCGACAATAACCCGCGCCGGTTTCCTACGCGATTCCGGCTGCAACGATACCGCGGCATGCGGCTCGTCCTCGTCGGCGATGGCGATTTTCGTGTTCAGCTCGCTGGCACCTGCGCTGTTCATTGCTTTCTCCCAAGACTATCTGCAGCGCCCCGCATGCCGATGACCGGCACGAGACTGCCCCGCGCAGCTTTGAGAGCGAGCCATCGATCTGCGCTGCGCAACATCCGGCGGAGAATGTTCGACCGCACTGCAGATCGGTGGTTTCCCGTCATAGCCGTTTGCCTCGCACCGCGAGGGCCTGGGCAGTCAACGAAATGCTTCCGTCGGAAGCGGTCGGAATCGTACGGCGCACCCCTTCGCGAAGTTCTTCGCAAAGCTGTTTGTCCAGTCCGCAGACATAGCTTGAGACTGTCCCCTGCCCGCCGAGGAAGGGTTGCCAATAGGCGTCGAAATCCGCAAAGCGCGTCGGGATTTGAATCTTCAGGGTCTCGACCTGACCAAGTCCGCACGCTGCGAACAGGTTCTCCATATCGCCGATCGACCGTATCGACGAGCGATGGCCTTCGTCATGGTGGATCGCACCCGAATCCAGTTTGAACGCTACCGACCAGATTGCGCGCAGATACTGCATTCCCTCGGCGTAATCCCAGATGTAGGCGGCCACCTGACCGCCCGAACGCGTCACCCGGCACATCTCTCTTGCCGCCAGGGACGGATCGGCAAGAAAGTTGAGCATTGAAGCCGAAACGGCAGCGTCAAACGCGCCATCCGCGAATTGCAGGTCCTGGGCGTCCCCGATCGTCCATTTCACGCCGGTTCCGGCGAGCATCTTGTCCGCCAGTTGCAGGTAACTTTCGGATCGATCGACAGCGGTAACCGACCGAGGCGACGTTGCGATGATGGCTTCACTGAGGGCGCCCGTCCCACAGCCGACATCCAGCCATTTCAGATCGGACGGAGGCGCCAGCCAAGCGATGAATTTGCGTGCGGCGAGCCTGCCCCAACGACCGATGTACAGCTCGTATGCCTCTGCGTTGTTCCAAACGCCTTTGGACCTCCCGGGAGAGTTTCCCGCTTTTACCGACGCGCTGCGCTGAATACCCATGACCGGTTCCGATCCAACTATAGATAGCTAATCGGCTATTCAACGAGAGGTAGAGGATCGGGGTTGACCAGCCAACCCCCCAACTCTTGCCATCGTGGCCGTCGCTACGGCGCTGGCGACATCATCCATCAGCATTTCAAACACATTTACGTGGCTGATCTGTTTTGGTGCGCTGCACCTATGGTTGCGCCTCAATCGACGGCTTTACATCGGAAGCGGGTGCGACAGTAAGATATTTCTTCAAGCCGGCAGGGACTATGGTCTTTCTGCTTAAGGCGATGCCGTTTGGCGATCTTTATCCTATGTAAGACGGGATAAAAAAATGCGGAATAAGGACAGTATTTATGACCAATTGCCAAACATATGTTTCACTCATTTTTATTTTCGCGGCCTTTGGCTACCGGGACTTCCGTCGTAATTAACGCGGTGCAATCGGAACGATTGTGAGATAGCTTTCGTTTTCCTATATAATCGGCCTATGCGCTTTTTAACGACGACGCTTCGGTCCGCGTCGATTTGCGTCTTGAACTCACGGCAGGTTTATCAGTTAAAACAGGAGAAATGCCTTAAACTACCTACGCCGACAGGTCCACTGCATCAGTCCAGGAACCAAGAAAAAGAGATATCGGTCAGGTGGAGACTAAAGTGACGTTAGACTATGGCCGCGATGCCTTTGATTTTATCGATCGTATTCTGTTGGTATCCGAGCCAGCCGAAATCATCGACCTGTTTCACGCGGCGCTCGAACGGTATGGGTATACGACATCCATCCTCACGGGACTTCCCGACCTGACCGAGCGCTTCGAGCAAAAGATCCTGCTGAAACACTGGCCGGAAGAGTGGTTCCGGATCTATACACGCGAGAACTATATATTGGACGATCCGGTGGGCCGGTTGTGTCGGTTAACCGTGGAACCGTTCGAATGGTGTGAAGCCCGTTACGACCCGGACAAACAGCCGCGGTCTTCGGAGATCATGAGTGCCGCGACCGCATTCGGTATGAGACAGGGATTATGTGTTCCCATCCATGGCCTGTTCGGGCACGATTGGTGCGTTTCCATGGGCGGAGAGAAAATCGATTTGTCGCCCCGGGCAAAAGCCGGTTTACACTTGATGTCGGTCTATGCCCTCAACAAGGTGCGGCACGCCCCGGAACCGTTTCCGCTGTCGGCCGTTTGCCGGCTGACCTCTCGAGAGCGCGAGGTGATCGCCTGGACGGCCGCCGGGAAATCGGCCTGGGAAGTAAGCTGCATTCTCGGCATCGCCGAAGACACGGTGAACAAGCACGCCGCCTCCGCCGCCCGCAAGCTGAACGCTTCAAACAAGACCCAGGCGGTCGCCGAAGCGATCCGGCGCCACGAAATTCCGTGGTAGCGGTTGCCGCCGTCAATTCCCACCCTTTGCCATTTGGATCGGCCGGCGTAAGCGCCATTCTCCGGTCGCGCACTCTCAATTCGCGCAACGGAGGGAGCGTTATGATCCATGTGGTGACGGCCGCTAACAGGCGACACTATGTGAATGCGATCGAAGAACATCATTTCATCCGCCATAAAATTTTCGTCGAGGAACGCGGTTGGCGGAGGCTGCTGCATCCAGACGGGCGGGAGGCCGACGCGTATGACAGGGCGGATACCATCTACATGCTTGCCATGGACGGCAGCCGTGTGGTCGGCGGCCACAGGTTGTTTCCGACCGTGCGCCCGCACATGATCAGCGAGGTGTTTCCCCATCTGGTGACGCGTGGCCCAATACCGAGCGCGCCCGACATATTCGAATGGTCCCGCTTTTTTGTGGTAAAGGAGTATCGTTGCGGACGGACCTATTTCGAACTGCTGGCCGCTGTGCAGGAGTTCTGTCTTAGCGTCGGGATCGTCCGCGTCACCGCGGTGATCGAAATGTGGTGGCTGCCGCGGTTTCAGGAGGCGGGTTTCGTCATTCGTCCGCTCGGTTTTCCGCAGCCGATCGAAAACGTGCCGGCGCTGGCCATCGAGATCGAGATCAATCACGACTCTCTCGCTCGCGCACGGTCGCTGGGCAAGATTGCCGCGTCGTTGACGTGGCGCGGCATCAAGACGCTGCCGCTGATGGCGCTCGCAGGCAATCGCGAACAGCGTGCTTCATTTTATCATCCCGCGGCGGAGAAACCCGATCCGCGGTTATATCAATAGCGCGCATCGAAAATCGGCGCGCAGTACGATGACATGTGATCGACACCGTACGTGTTACATTGGGCAATAGATGGCGACAGGTGGGCAATGGTAACTCGGTGGTCCGCAGTTCGTACCGGAGATGTATCGGTTTCGGGTATGCTGAAGAGCACCGGCTCCGGCGGCAATGGCTTTACATCCTCCGCCGGCAATTTGGCCGGCGATGCGGACGCGATGTTCACCGACTTTCGCAAAGCGATGCGCCGGCTGACATCGACCGTGTCCATCATAGCCACCGTCGACGGCGGCGACTATGTGGGAATGGTCGCGACAACGGTCAACTCGCTCTGCTGCGATCCACCGGCGATCGTCGCGTGCGTGAGCCGTTCCGCGAGCATTTTCGGCCCGCTGATGTCTCACGAACGTTTCTCGGTCAATTTGCTGGAAGCAAGACAGGGCAACCTGATTCCGATTTTCAGCGGTCAGGAAAAAGGCGCGGCGCGTTTCCGGCACGGGCAATGGGAGGATATCGATGGCCTGCCCTGTCTGGCTGGCAGCCAGGCGACGCTGCTCTGCCGCCTTGACGGCAGCCTGGCTTATGGCAGTCATGACGTGATCGTCGGCCGCATCGAAGCAGCACGGGTCGCTGATCAAATCTCGCCGCTGCTGTGGCAGGACGGCAAGCCGGCGCTGTCGTGCACTCTGGACTAGGATCGGCCGCCGGACCGGGGACACTGCCCCCGGGCGAATGCAGCCGGCAATTGACGCGCTCCGATCAAACCCGCAACGGTTATGCCTCGGCCTGAAACCGCGGCTTCGGCAAAGCTCCTGATTCCCGGGCGCAATATTATTTGGCGGTTTTTCGCAGGGCGGAAACGGGATTTCCGGCAGCCAAAAAAACCCGATGCGCCGCATAAATTGCGCTAAACAGGCCGGCAGGCTTGCGGCGAAAGAAGGAATGCTATTATGCCGTCCATGGCAAGCAATGCTTCTGCGCCGCCGGCACGACGGCCAGTTGCAATGCAGATCTTCGGTCCCAGCCGAGCGCGGCCCGGAAGAGATTCCGCTCTGCTATGAGCCTGACTCCGCATATTGCGGCGGGCCGCCGCGATTGGTCGGAAACGACGCTTTGGCTGCTGGCCGCTGCCTTGCTCTGTTTCAACCTTTTTGTTCTGCTCCACGGCCTTAACAACGGCATCAACGATCTTTTTGGATTCCGCCAAACGCAGACTGCCCTCACCGCGTATTGGTTGATCAAAGAACCACATGCCTTTGCCTATATTACCCCTGCGCTCGGGGCGCCCTGGTCGGTCCCGTTCGAATATCCGATTTATCAATGGCTGGTCGTGTTTCTAACAAAAGCCGGCGCGCCATTGATCGTCGCGGGCCGGCTCATTGCGTTCAGCGCATATGTCGGTTGCCTGCTCCCGCTAACCATGATGGCGCGGGATCTGCAAATCCCCCGGCGCGCCGTACTTGTGGTTTCCATCGTCTATTTTGCCTGCCCGTTTTATACCTACTGGTCCCGAACATTCATGATCGAGACCACCGCGCTGTTGTTTTCGCTCTGCTGGCTCGCCGGGTTTATCCGCGGCAGGACCAATCCCACCCCTTTGCAGTGGATCGCCACGCTTGGTTGCGGCTGCCTGGCCGTGCTGACGAAATCGACAACTTTTTTAAGCATCGGTCCGATCGCCGGCGCAGTTTACCTTTTTGACGCCTGGATCGGGTTGCGCGGCGATCGATCCGCCATTTCAGGTTACCGGCTGTTCAAGCAAGGGCTGCTTTGCCTGTTTCCATTATTGATCGGCGCCGCATGGGTTGCCGTCTCGGACCATCTCAAGGCTGCAAATGCGTACGGCTTACAGCTGAGTTCGGGAGCGCTAACGGCGTGGAATTTCGGAACCTTGGCGCAACGCTTTGCCCTGAAAGATACGATATCACGCTCGCTCAAGGAGACATTCGGCTATATCGGCTTCGTCCTTCCCGTGCTGATGGTGCTGTGCTTTATCGGAAGCAGATACAGAACTGCGATCCTGTTTGCCGTCGCAGGCTACCTCTCGGCGTTTTTGGTTTTCACTAACCTGCATATTGTTCATACCTATTATCAATCATCAAATGCGATCTTCGCCTGCGTTGCCGCAGGCCTGGCGGTTGCCAGTTTGAGTGACAAAGGATGGTCCAAAACAGCGCTTGCGGTCCTGTTCTGCATTGTCGCATCGCAACTGCACTATTTTCACGAGTTTTACTGGAATGCCGTCGCCAACGATAATATCAATTCGCCGCCTGTTTTAATCGCCTTGGCTGCGAAGGAGGCAACGAAACCCGAAGAAAGCCTGCTCGTCATTGGCGGCGACTGGTCATCGGTCATTCCGTTCTACAGCGAAAGAAAATCACTGATGCTCCCCAGGTTCACGCCGCGGCCGACATTCGAAAAGATCCTCGCTGATCCGCAGTCATTCCTGGACGGCGCCCGGTTGGGCGGCATTATCGATTGTCGTCCAGCGCAGGAACAAAAGTACCGGCCGGAGCAAACCGCGCGAATCGATCAGTTCATGGTCGGTCGCAAGGTCATTTTTCAGAACCAGTATTGCAGCCTGGTCGTGCCTTAGTATTGCGAGGCGTGGAGCTTGGCTGTAAGCGCGGGAGCATGATGATTTCTCGTTCGACCGGACCGCTGCGCATCATTGTTCATGGCGGCATGCATAAAACGGGCACGACTTCCTTGCAGCACCTGCTTGCGGCAAACCGCAACGCGCTTCTCAAGGAGGGCATCTGCTACCCCGATGTGGAAGAGACACATCATCAGATGCTGAACGTGAAAAGGGCCGATTGGGTACCGGACACCTGCCTTGAATGCCTGGACCAGGCCAGGCAGATGGGAGCTGAAACCGTCATTTTCTCCAGTGAAGTAGTGTCGACCCTGTCGGTCAAACAGTTCCGGACATTGACGGCATCCCTGTCGCACCAGGACCTCACATATCTTTTCTGCTTTCGGCATTGGTGGGACTACTTCCCGTCGCGGTGGTCGCAGAATTGCTCTCGGCGCGACACTCAGACCTTCGACTCCTATGTGCAGGCGGTTGCACATTGCGACAGTGAACATCCGGACTACCGGTTCGACTTGGTACTGGACCGAGCCGTCTCAAGCGGAAACTGCCGGGTCGCCGCCGTCTCCTATGATACAGCCATGGCGACCGAAGGCAGTGTTCTCCCCGAGCTTCTGCGTGCAGCGGGGCTGCGGGAAGCTGCCGTCAAGCTGCTGGACTCCCGTCAGATCCGCGATAACGCCCGCCACGATGGGACGGTCATTGAGCTTTGCCGGCTCTTCAACGGCCTTGTGGCTGATCGGAACGGATGGCCTCAGGATGATCTCTTTCGATCTGTCGCAGAATACCGCCGGTGCCTTCAGATGTTCGACCTCGTCCCGGCCATTGCCGCGCTTGGAGATGCAGTCCGGGATGAGATGGTTGCGATTGTTGCCGATCACGGATTCAAGAAAGCCAGCCTGCCGGATGTCCGTCATCTGGAGCTTGCCCTGTTGAATGGTTACGGAAGCCTGTTCACCAACAAAGCCGCAGGACGAATATTTCCGGTACGGCGTCCGGACAATAAGAGTTATTCGCAGCTGGTCTGGCAAGATTTTCGGGATGCGTTGAACGGTGACCCCCTGCAAATGCTCGGATTGAATTTCCGATAATGACGGGATCGGGCGCGAACCGTCGCCCGGCGATGATGGGCCTGCGAAACCGCAGCTATCGCCGGAGAGCAAAGGCTCGGACCTAATTGATCGTTGCTCCTGAAGCCCTTACCACCTTCCTCCACTTCTCGATGTCTTGCGCAAGAAGATTGCGGAACGCCTCCGGAGAGCGGATCAAAGGCGTAGCCCCCTGCTTTGCCAGCAGCTGCTCCATCTCCGGCGTCCTCAATATATCGGCGATGTCCGCGCTTATCTTCTGCGCGATGGCGGGGCTGGTTCCGGCCGGCGCCAGGATCCCCCACCAGGGATTGACGTCGAATTTCTCAAAACCCGCCTCGGCTATGGCCGGTATGTCCGGCGCCACCGCAATGCGTTTGGCACTGCTCACGGCCAATGCATGCACCACGTTGCTTTGCACGCTCGAGATCACCGAAGGGACGCTGGCGAACGCCGCATCGACATGTCCGCCCATCACATCGGCTATCGCCGCCGAAGCCCCCTTGTAAGGAATGTGCACAATGCGGATGTCGGCCTCGGTTTTGAGCATTTCTCCGAGCAGATGATTGACGGAGCCGTTTCCAGCGGAGCCATAAGTCAGCCTGTCGGGATTGGCGCGGGCGAACGAAATGAACTGCTGGAGCGTTCTTGCCTCCAAGCGCGGACCGACAATCAAAATGAAGGGCGTCGCCGCGATCGTCGCGATGGGGACGAAGTCCTGCAGCGAATCGAACGGCAATCGTTCATAAAGGCTCTGATTGATCGCCTGCGAGCCTTCATAGGTGACGAGCAACGTGTATCCGTCGGCAGCAGACTTCGCGACGAAATCGGTTCCGACCACGCCTCCCGCTCCGGGCTTGTTTTCAATTACCACGGATTGTCGCCAGCGCTCGCCGAGTTTCTGCCCGACCGCACGCGCGAATGTATCGGTCCCACCACCTGCGGCTTGCGGCACGATGAGATGCACCAAACGCGATGGATAATCCTGGGCCCGGACGGGCGAAACCGCGAGCGCGGCGAAAAATGCGGCTGCGACAAAACAACGACAATTCGCCATGTGTTCCCTCCCGCAAACAAAGCGTTGAGCGCGCCTTGGAGCATCACGGAGATTGTCAGCATGCGGCGCCGGATTCAATGACGCCGGAGCCAGGACCCGGTATGCCCGGCATGCCTCGGTTTCATCCCGTATGAGATCCCGCGCGCACATCCTTGGGCATCGTTCTCACACGCGGTGTCGGCTCGGCTGGATCCCGGCCTTATCTGCTGCCCGCTGGCTTGCCGTCAGCCGGCCGTGCCGAACTCGCAAGCAGGGAGTCCGTGAAGCGTGCAAACAGCGTTGCCGGTCCGGGATAGATCTCTACGCATCCGGCTTGCCGTAGCGAATTCTCCGTGAACCCTCCGCAAAGCACGCCGATGGTGGCGATTTTCGCCCTTCCCGCTGCTTCGGCGTCATAAGGCGTATCACCAATCGCAACGGCGTCCGTCCCGTCGATATCGAGCTTTTTGAGAACGATCTCGAAGATGTCCGGCGCCGGTTTGGATTCCTCTGCATCATCGGAAGACGTCGTCAGGTCTACTAGGTCGGCGATGCCGGCGATGTCGAGGTACGTGTCGACTTCATCCTTTTTGGCTGAAGAAGCAACGGCGATCCGAAGTCCGGCATCGCGCGCGCGTCGCAAAAGGTTCGGGACCGCCGAGAAGGGACGCACCAGCGGCATATACTCGGTCTTGAAGTGATTGCCGCGCCACGCTTCCAATTCCTTGCCGTGATCCTGTTGTTCCTCGGCGGACAGAAAGACGGGAATGAGCTTGTCTCCCCCCTTGCCTATCTGGCTTCGAGCCTGTTCGAAGCTCACATCGTGGCCGAACTTGATCAGCGCTTCCTGCCACGCGATCGCGTGGAGATCCACCGAATCCAGAAGCGTGCCGTCCAGATCGAAAATAGCGGCTTTCGGCACTTCAAAGTCCTCCTCGCCCCACCGAGATGATTCGCCAGAACGCCGGCTACCATTTTGGAACCATAACCCTCTTTTCCGTCATGGGCACGGCCGGCGCTGTGAGCCGGTTGATAAGCTGCAAGGTGGGAATCGAACCGCCCCCGGTACCAAAAGTTCCTGTCATACGCGATGCAGCGCGGGCTGCGACGCGCGGCTTACAATCTAAACAACTTAAGAGTGCAGGTGGTGGGCGCGACAGGGATCGAACCTGTGACCCCCTCGATGTCAACGAGGTGCTCTCCCGCTGAGCTACGCGCCCTGAGCCGATGATGACGGGTTGCATCCGTATACCGGCTCAAATCGGGTGAGACAAGGACGGCAGACGAGGTTTTGGAGCTGATTCGGCGAGTTTTCAGGCCGCCAGCATCTTGTTAACTTCGCTGACCAATTCGCGCAAATGCACCGGTTTCGACAGCACCTTGGCGTTTTTCGGCGCATCGGAATCGGAATTCAGCGCCACCGCGGCAAAGCCGGTGATGAACATGATCTTGATATCGGGATCGAGTTCGCTGGCGCGGCGGGCCAGTTCGATGCCGTCCATCTCGGGCATCACGATGTCGGTGAGAAGCATCTCGAACGGCTCTTCACGCAGCCGCTGATAGGCCGACAGCCCGTTGTCATGGGGCGAGACCTGAAAGCCGGCATTTTCCAGCGCCTTGACCAGGAACCGGCGCATGTCGTTGTCGTCTTCGGCGAGGAGGATCTTGTGCATGGCGACTGGTCATCGAATCCGTGATGGAGGATCAACCTGCTCACTTAGCCCGATGGCTGGTAAATTTCGGGTGAAGGTCCGAACACGCCGGTCCTTGCCAAGGGCGCACGATCTTGCGCCGGAATAACTGCCGAATCAATGAACCAGCGCGTTCTGGCATATCCGGAAGACGTTCTTGACCGCGCAAAACTTTTTTGCTTGGCAGATCGGCTGTGATTACCGACAATGAGCCCTCATAAAACCCGCGGTTTTATGGCCGAATCGACGACTGCACCCCGCGCGGCATTAAAGGGACGGCCCCCGACGATGACCCAATCCAACGGTGAACTGTCGCCTCCGTTCGAGGTGATCGAGCCGCCCATGTGGCGGGCGCCGATCATCTTTAATTCTCCGCACTCAGGATCAGTCTATCCGAGCGAATTCCTCCGCGCGTCGCGGATCGACCTTGCCGGCCTGCGCCGCTCCGAGGATTCGTTCATGGACGAGTTGATTGGGGATTTGAGCGGCCGCGGCTTCCCGACGGTCAAAGTCAATTTTCCGCGCTCCTATGTCGACGTCAATCGCGAGCCCTATGAACTCGATCCGCGGATGTTTTCCGGGCGGCTGCCGAGCTTCGCCAATACCCGGTCGATGCGGGTCGCCGGCGGTCTCGGCACCATTCCCCGCGTGGTCGGCGATGGACAGGAAATCTATCGCGAGCGCCTCAGCGTCGACGAGGCGCTTTTGAGGATCGAGGGGCTGTACAAGCCTTACCACCGCGCGCTGCGGCGGCTGATCAACAAGGCGCATCAGGCATTCGGCACGGTGATCCTGGTGGACTGCCATTCGATGCCGTCGATCGGCATTTCGCGCGACGAGCCGCGGCGGCCGGATGTGGTGATCGGCGACCGTTATGGAACCAGTTGCGCGTCGCTGTTACCCGACGTGGTCGAGGACACCATGGCGGCGCTGGGCTATTCGATCGGCCGCAACAAGCCCTATGCCGGCGGCTTCATCACCGAGCATTACGGCAATCCCGCCAGCGGGTTGCACACCGTCCAGCTCGAACTCAACCGCGCAATCTATATGGACGAACGGCGGCGCGAACGCGGCGCGCGGTTTGCGCAGGTGATTGCGGATTTTGCCGCGCTCGCCGATGCGCTGGCGGCGATCCCGCTCGTCGATCTCGGGCCATTCCAGGCCGCAGCGGAATGACCGCGCCGACTCATCATCCCAAGCAGCAATCGTGAGCGGCGATGATCAAAGAAACAAAATATTTCCGGAAGCAGGCGGACAAGGCCGAACGGCTTGCTTCGACGATAAAGGACGGCGAAGCCTCGCAGAGCTTGCTTAATCTCGCCAGCGGCTATCGCGCGCAGGCCGAGATGCTGAAAAAGAAAACAAAGAAGCGAGCAAAGAAGCCGCAATAACCCGGCGCTCGGGTCGACATAGTCATGCCGGGCGAGAGCGAGGCGAACAAACCCGGCATCCGGACACCGCGCAATGACGCCTGAATTTCGGTCGTGCGCCCTGGATCGACGGCAGCCAAAAAAAAGGGCCGCTTGCGAATACAAGCGGCCCAAGTCTAGGGAGGAAACGCCCAAGGAGGGCAGCGATAGCGCAAAGGCGCTACCGCACCGCAACAATATGCGACCGCGCTGCACAAAGCGCAAGGGCTTTCGATGATTCCGGGTGGAAATCGCGAATGCCGCGGTTCATCCCGGCTCAATCTTTTTTGCACAGCTTTTTCAAATAGATAACAAAAAATGGCGACGTCTGATGCATCATTCGCTTGTGCATAAACCTTGTGCTCTCGATTTCGTGATCGCCGGTATTTCCAAAAAATACACGACTTCGCAGGTGAATTCGAAACCGTCCGAAATAACGCCGCGGTGCGGGTGGCGCTGCAACCCGCCAATGTATACCCGTTCGGTGCCACAGCGCCGCTCCGCTTCGCCCCCGACCCGCTCTGATCAGGAAACAGCCGTGACGGTGATCGATTTCACAGCCTTTATCGGCCGGCTTGCGACCGCCTCCGGCGAAACCATCCTGCCCTTTTTCCGGACTTCGCTCGGCATCGACAACAAAAGCACCACCCATGGCTTCGATCCGGTGACCGAAGCCGACCGGGCGGCCGAGGCGGTGATGCGCCGCCTGATCAAGGCGAATTTCCCTCAGCACGGCATCGTTGGCGAGGAATTCGGCAACGAGCGGGAGGAGGCGGAATACGTCTGGGTGCTGGATCCGATCGACGGTACGAAATCCTTCATCGCGGGTTTTCCGATCTGGGGCACGCTGATCGCGCTGCTGCACCGCGGCATACCGGTGTTCGGAATGATGCATCAGCCCTACATCGGCGAGCGTTTCTCGGGCGACAGCGGCTCGGCCCGGTATCAGGGCCCGACCGGCGAGCGGAAACTGGCGGTGCGGCGCTGCGCGTCGTTGAAGGAAGCGACCGCGTTCACAACCAGTCCGCTGCTGATGAACACCGCCGACCGCGCCGCGTTCAACCGCGTCGAAGCCGGGGTGCGGCTGACCCGCTACGGCGGCGACTGTTATTCCTATTGCATGCTTGCCGCCGGCCATCTCGATCTCGTGGTGGAGACCGAACTGAAGCCCTACGACATCGCCGCATTGATCCCGATCATCACCGGGGCCGGCGGCGTGGTCACGACATGGGAGGGTAGACCCGCGCAGAACGGCGGCCGCATCGTCGCCGCCGGCGATCCGCGCGTGCATGAGGCTGCGATGAAGGTGCTCGCAAGCTAGGTTTCGGCGTTGAACGTATGAAGGCTGCCGCCTCGGTCAGCCAGGGCACAAGGAGCGCGAGCGAATCCGTCATGCTGGGGCGCCCGGCTTCGAGTTCGATCCCTTCGACCCCGGTTTTCGCGATGAGAAGGCTTCCATGAAAATTCTCCGGGCGCTGCTGGCCGGACTGTCCGTGCTGCTATTTCCGGCATTGTCGGCGGCGCAGGATTTTCCGGCAAGGCCGATCAAGCTGATCGTGCCGTTCCCGGCCGGCGGGCCCAACGATATCATCGCGCGCGTCGTCGGCCAGCGCATGTCGGAACTGACCAGACAGCCGGTCGTGATCGACAATCGCGGCGGCCAGGCCGGCGTCCTGGGCACCGACGCGGTCGCGAAAGCCGCGCCCGACGGCTACACCATCGGAATCGTAAGCGCGAGCGCGCTCGTCATCAGCCCCTCGATGGAAAAAGTCGCTTACGATGTCATGAAGGACTTTGCACCGGTCACGCTGGTCGTAACGGTGCCGGAAATGCTGGTCGTCGCGAGCAATGTTCCCGCAACAAATATGGCTGAACTGGTCGCGCTCGCCAGGGCGCAGCCCGGCAAACTGAATTTCGCTTCCGCCGGCATCGGCGGTATGCCGCATCTGGCCGGCGAACTGTTCAAATTGACCGCAAAGATCGACGTCGTGCATGTGCCCTATCGGGGAGCCGCGCCTGCCATCAACGACCTGCTCGGCCAGCAAGTTCAGATGACGTTCCTCGATTTGCCGGTGATCCTGCCGCACATCAAGGCCGGGTCGCTGCGGCCAATCGCGCTCGGCGCGCCCGCGCGCGCGCCGAGCGCGCCCGATGTGCCCACCACCGCCGAAGTCGGCATGCCCGATCTCCTGATCGAGAACTGGTACGGCATGATCGCCCCGGCGGGAACGCCGCCCGCCATCGTAGCAAGCCTTAACAGGATCGCGACCGCGGCGATGGGCGATCCAGCGGTGCAGGAAAAACTTGCCGGTCAGGGCCTGACGGTGGTTGGCGACACGCCCGAGCATTTTCGCGCCTTCATCGGCAGCGAATTCATCAAATGGGGAAAGGTGATCAGCGCCGCCGGGTTGGCGTCGGCAAAGTAAGCGCGGACAGTCCGCACCGCGCAGCATCAGACGCTCGATGGTGCGGCGACGCTGCCGTAGCGGCCCACGCAGAATCGTACCGTGGCAAAGGCGCGCTTGCGCCGTTCCCACCCTGCGACGCGGCCCCGTCCCGCAACGCTGGCGTCGCATTCGCCAGCGTGGATTGTGCGCGCTGCGCCAATCGGTCTATGTCAGCGCATGGTCGACCCCCTCCTGATTGCCATCGCCGCGGTGTTTCTGCTCGCGGGCTTCGTCAAGGGCGTGATCGGTCTCGGCCTGCCCACGGTGGCGATGGGGCTGCTAGCGGTATCGATGCCGCCGGCGCATGCACTGGCCATCGTCATCGTGCCCGCCATCGTCACCAATATCTGGCAGACGATCGTCGGTCCTTATTTGCGCGACATCACCCGCAGGCTGTGGCCGCTGATGGTGGGTACCGCCATCGGCATCTGGTGCGGCGCGGGGCTGATGACCGGACCTTATGCGCGCTACGGCACCATCGTGCTCGGCGTGCTGCTGGTGACCTACGCCGTCGTCGGCTTGAGCAAATTCAGTTTCCATGTCGCGCGATCGGACGAGAAATGGGTCGGCGGCATCGTCGGCCTGATCACCGGCGTGGTCTCGGCGGCGACCGGCGTTCAGGTCATTCCATCGATGCCGTTCATGCAGGCGATCGGCATGGAAAAGGACGAACTGGTGCAGGCGCTCGGCGTGTTCTTCACCGTCGCCACGCTGGCGCTCGCCTTCAACCTCACCAGCGCCGGACTGCTGAACACCTCGACCACCGTGCCCGGCGCCGTCGCCATGGCCGGCGCCTTTACGGGCATGTTGATCGGCCAGGCCGTGCGCTCGCGACTGCAGCCGGAAGCATTCCGGCGCTGGTTCTTGATTGCCATGATCCTGCTCGGAATCTATCTGGCGGGAAGCGCCGGGTATAATGCGCTGCACTAGTTCGTCGTCCCCGCGCAGGCGGACCGCCAGCCGCTGCGGTCCTGATCTGGCAAGTGGCTTCCGCGGGCTGCCACCTTCCACGACGGAGGCTATGGTCCCCGCCTGCGCGCCAGCGGATGCACATATCCCGTCATACGCGGGCTTGACCCGCGTATCCATCACCGTGGACGACTCTTTTAAAGGATGGATTGCCGGACAAACCCTACTGGATTCACACATCTCGGCCGTCATTGCCGGGCTTGACCCGGCAATCCATCCGCTTCGAAACGAC